>JBGSYX010000621.1:0-11294 GCA_041750735.1 Cyclobacteriaceae bacterium | reverse complement strand
ACCATCCTTACCAAAACCACGATACAACAGAGAATAAGCATACAAAAAATCCAGTTCGTCGCTGGATTTTTTGCCTCAATAATTTTCCTGACTTTATAATGGTTTAATCACTATCACAAAGCCACCTCCAGGCGCCATTTTCATTTCTGTAATAGTTGATTTATCCACTGTTTTTTCGAGTACTACATAATCCTTTCCATTTCTATCGGCGTTAATGCCATCCTGGTAAATAACCGCTTTGTACTTGCCATCGCCAAGAAAAGGCAGGTTCACATTTACTTTGCGTGGGTCCCAATCAGTCATTCCTGAAATGTACCATGTACTCCCCGATTTTCGGGCTATTACCAAATAATCTCCAACCTTACCATCCAGTGCAACTGTTTCATCCCAGACTGTAGGTATGCTTTTCAGATAGTCGAGAATCACCGGTTCAGCACGGTAGGCAGTTGGCAGGTCAGACAACATCTGCAAGGGTGCGTCATACGCCACATACATTGCCAACTGCTGGCAGCGTGTTCCCTGGCTCATGGGCATTTGATCGATGACAGCAAAATTTTGCTTCTGCGCATTATTCAAAGCGCCTGGTGTATAATCCATCGGGCCTGCGGCCATTCTAATGAATGGTATAGTCACAGCATACTCGGGTGTTGTGCCATAAGGCCTGGAAAATTTATTGTATTCCAAACCACGTACCGATTCCCTGTTGATTACGTTGGGGTATTTTCTATGCAGACCGTCTGGCTTTGGGGCACCATGGTAATTGACCAATAATTTATGTTGCGCAGCTGCACGTGCTATGCGATGATAATAGTCGATCATCACCTGGTCGTCGCGATCCATAAAATCAATTTTCAAGCCGGCAATTCCCAACTCCTGGAACATATTCATTGCTTCGTCGAGTTTTTCATCCAGTGGATAATGCACGCACCACAGAATTACGCCTACACCCTTTGACTTCGCATAATCAGTTATTTCCTTAAGATTCACATTATCGGCCAATTTCAAGAGGTCGTATTGACTACTCCATCCTTCATCGAGATTGATATATTCAAATCCGTTCTCTGCCGCGAAGTCGATATAATATTTATAGGTTTCGGTATTTACACCAGCTCGAAAATCCACGCCGGTGAGGTTCATAGCGCTCCACCAATCCCACGCTACAAAACCGGGTTTCACCCAGGAAAAATCAATACCTTCTACTTGCGGATCACTGAGTTTATAGATCAGGTCGGTATCCAACAATTGAACATCACTGGTCGCTACTTTCAACACTCTCCATGGAAATTGCCGTGGCCCCTGGGTTTTTGCTATATATTCTGCGCGTTCTTTCACAATAAGGTTAAACTTCATGTGTCCTCCGGGCTCCCATTTTGTAGGAACCCTCGGGAACGCGGCTTTCATACCGTTGGCTATCTGTTGATTTTTTGTCAAGTGGAACCCCGGATAATCCTCCAGAGCCGATTCCATGATCAAGACACGTACACCATTGTCCGACTGGACAAGCACCGGCAAATAGGATAGTGAATCAGACGCTGCAGCAAGCGGACGAACATTGTAAAGGGCCTCATAACTGTGCTCAAATCCTCCGGTTAGAGATGACCACAAGGCACCGTCTGATGCAAAATTAAAAGTAGCTTCTTCGTCTTTCACTATGATTTCACCAGGTTTGTTAATGCCAAACCGGTAGGCAAATCCTTCGTCATACATCCGTACAGTAAAGGTATAATTGCCCTTAAAAGTCAGCGTGACCTCATTGTAATTGTCCCTGATTTGCTTTCTTTTTCCATAGAGTGGGGTAAGCACCATATCTTTTGTCACAGGGACCTTTTTAGTAACAACACCATTTGCACCCAACACGGTGCCATCAACAAGCGACATACTCACTGGCGATGGAGCTATTATTTGCTTTTCGCCCATGAAAAGGGAATAATAAATCTTATCGGACACGTCGATTTTGACTGTAATCTTGCCATCGGGTGAACTGACACTGTAATTTTTTGGCGCTGCATTAACTGCGAAAATCACGGTGAAAAGCAGTAACGGTAATATCTTTAGTTTTTTCATTTGAATGGATTGAAAGTGAAAAATATGGTAAATGCGAAAAGTCTATTCTTGGTAAAGACCCGAAAAAG
The DNA here is from genome assembly GCA_041750735.1 of Cyclobacteriaceae bacterium. GTDB lineage: Bacteria > Bacteroidota > Bacteroidia > Cytophagales > Cyclobacteriaceae > JAAUQL01. The sequence goes on along the minus strand of JBGSYX010000621.1, from coordinate 9,162 downwards.
AACTGATGCCCCCAAGTTCCGGAATTTCTTTTTTGAGTGCAAAAAACCCGAACTATTAAACATTACAACTTGCTATATTTGAGTATGACGCAACAGGGGGATCGCATTAAAGAAGATTCCAGTATTCCGAAATTCCGGCAACTGGTTAATAACATCATATCAGATATCAGCGAAGGCAAAATCAAATACGGAGACAAACTTCCTTCCATCAACGAAACAAGCGAGGAACTCTATCTTGCCCGCGATACGGTGGAACGGGCTTATAAAAAGCTTCGTGAAATGGGCGTCATTGCCTCGGTTCGCGGTAAGGGCTATTACATTTCCTCCTCCGAAGCGCATGAAAAACTAAAGGTATTACTGATCTTCAATAAGCTGAGCAACTACAAGAAGATCATTTACCAATCCATTGTGGAAACGCTGGGTGAAAAAGCTATAGTACATCTCCATATACATCATTACGATAACAGACGGTTTCACAACATCCTTTCTGAAAACCTGGGCAATTATCACTATTACGTCATTATCCCGCATTTCACTGATATGTCAAAAGAGACGTTTGAACTTATCAATCAGATTCCGCGCGAGAGGCTTGTGTTGCTCGATAAGAACCTGGAGCAAGTTCAAGGGGACTATATCTCTGTTTACCAGGATTTTCAAAATGACATCTACGAAGCCCTGAGCCAGGGAATGGATTTACTGAAGAAATATAAAAAACTTGTCTTTATCCTGCCGGAGGAAATTGAAAAGAAAAACCTCAATATTCAGGGCGGTTTCAAAAAATTTTGTGGGCTTACTCATTTTGAACATTCCATTATTGAAAATGAAATGTTTACGGAAGTGAAAAAGGGGGAAGTGTATATTTCCATGGAAGAAGCAGATCTCGTTTCCATCATTAAACTTTCACGGAAAAAGGGGTTGAAAATCGGAAAAGACATCGGTGTGTTGTCGTTCAATGATACACCGCTGAAGGAAGTGTTAGAAGATGGTATTTCAGTAATTTCGACCAACTTTGCTCGTATGGGTAGCCTGGCAGCAGAACTCATCCTGGAAAAACGACGCCTTAAGGTTCGCAATGAATTTGTGTTCCTTCGTCGTAGCTCCCTGTAAGAAATAAAGGCCCGGATACCTCCGAGCCCTATTCACCTCAACTAATTAATTATGCGTATCTTTTAGGCTTTCGCCGTCATTTCATAACATTACAATGGTTTCTTCCGGACGATGCCTTTTCATGCTTCGCACCTTTTCATCAAAATCGCAATCAGAAACCTGGCCGATTAGGTATTGCTGACTCGTCTTGCTAAAAGAGTAACGCTGGCAATTACTTACGGCAACCTTATTGATTTCGCTATTGAGCTTATCGTTTTCCGCTATTTCAATCTGAGCTGATGAGGAAAAGATACTTATTTCATCGCTGTTCTTGTATGCGGTAATCGCAAACTCATTACCCCGGCAAATCGATGTGAGCTTATCAGAGATTACGATAAATGGCCTCTGATTGTCTTTATCCGTTTTAAAATATGCTTCACCATTCAATAGAACCACGCGGTATTTTTCATTAAATGTCTTGTAATAACTCAGCGTGCTGTGGGCTGTGAGTAATACCTTTGTGCCATCTTTCAACACCACCGCTCTTGCTTTATCAGAATTGTTGGTTTTAATCACCATATCGGCAGTTTCAGCGGTACTGATGCTGCTTTGATTCACGTATATTTTTACTGCGAACCAAACTGTGGCGATGAGCAAAAGTGACGCAGCCACTCGCATCCAATTGTTTAGCTGAATGACATTTCCGCGCTTTTGCTTTTTCCCCATATCGTTGATGCGCGACTCCAATGCCATCCAGTGAGCATCTGACCAGAGAGCACCTGGTGAGTCAAACGAATCCCAATCCTGCTCAATTGCTTTCAAAATATCTTCCTCGCTCCTGTTCACCTCCTGGTGGAGATGGTGCAATTCCTCCCGCGAGAGGGTCTTGTCCAGGAAACGATATATGAGCGATTGTTTCAACGTGTTTATTATTATTCAAATGGGTATACACACGATAATCAAGTTACCCCTACCCAAACTTAAAATTTATTAAAACAATAAATTATCCATAAGGAAAAGGATGATGAGCGCCTGGTAATCACTAAGCGCTTCACGAAGAAATTTCAACGCCTCCCCCATTTGATTTTCGACTGTTTTTATGGAAATCTGGAGCTTTTCGGCAATCTCTTTGTTTTTAAGACCTTCTTCCCTGCTCAGCCGGAAAATCTCACGGCGTTTCTCCGGTAATGCATTTATAGCTTCTTCAGCTTTTTGTTTCACTTCTGTGTAATCAACCTGGTGTTCTGTAAAATTGACTTGCGTATTACTTCCAAAGGACAAAAAGTCAATGTATGCCTGTTCGTTTACTTTCTTTCTGAAACCGTTAAAAATCCGGTACTTGGCGGCTTGTATCACATAGGAAGAAAAAGACTGGGATTCATCGATATTTTCCCGCTTTTCCCAGATACGAAGGAATACATCCTGTACAATCTCACTGGCATCGTCCGCGTCATATATATACTTGCGGCTAAAAGCAAAGAGTTTAGGGGCATATTTTTGATACAATACTTTATATGCGGCATGACTGCCGTGTTTAAATTGCTTAATCAATAATTGCTCTTCAGCCACCAACCCCATAATATATCTGATGGAAGTGATTATTGCGTCCAAAGTTAATACAATCAACGTTGATTAAGGGACTTCAATAAAAGGATTATCCATTGCGTGAAATTCTCAGGTAAATGCGGCATTAGGCAAATCGCAGTCAATTGAAACAATGCGATGACACTTAGTCTTATCACAATCGTATGACGAATATCAGGATTTACGAAAAATCGAAGAATTACATTCGCTTTTAATCCGGCGGAAAAAGAGTCTCTCAGAATAAAATTCCTCAGATTCGTTTTCAAGTGAATTAAAAACTGTGAACTTTCTGCTGATTTTCAAAACGAACGCTATGGACAAGTTATTCAGAAAAGACGCATTCAACTATCATGCTCTTGGCCGGCCGGGGAAGCTGGAAGTAATTCCCACAAAACCTTATTCAACGCAGCGCGACCTTTCGCTGGCATACTCACCGGGTGTTGCTGATCCATGCCTTGCCATTGATAAAAACCCTGAAGATGTTTATAAATATACCATGAAGCGCAACCTGGTGGCCGTTATTTCAAATGGTACCGCAGTACTTGGCCTCGGTAATATCGGACCGTTGGCCGGTAAACCGGTCATGGAAGGGAAAGGACTTTTATTTAAAGTCTTCGCTGATATCGATGTATTTGATATTGAAGTTGATGCTTCTGATCCGGAATTATTTATCAACACCGTTAAGGCCATTGCACCAACTTTCGGCGGCATAAATCTGGAGGATATCAAGGCACCAGAATGTTTTGAAATAGAAGAGCGATTGAAGGAGGCCTTGGATATACCCGTGATGCATGACGACCAGCACGGTACGGCTATCATCACATCTGCCGGCCTCATCAATGCCTTGGAAATAGCCGGAAAGAAAATTGATAAGGTTAAAGTGGTTGTCAATGGCGCCGGAGCGTCAGCAATATCATGCACAAGGCTCTATCTGACACTTGGCGTAAAAAGAGAAAACCTTGTGATGGTTGACAGCAAAGGAGTACTCAACGATAAGCGAACCGACCTCAACGAAGTAAAAAAGCAATTCACTACCAAACGAAAAATAAACACACTGGCCGAAGCACTTCAGGGTGCAGACGTATTCCTCGGACTTTCTGTGGCGGGCGTCATGACTGAGGAATTGTTGCTATCAATGGCCAAAAATCCAATTGTTTTTGCGCTGGCGAATCCGAATCCTGAAATCCCCTATGATATAGCCATGGCTGTGCGCGATGACGTTATCATAGCTACAGGTCGATCTGATTTCCCTAACCAGATCAACAACGTACTGGGATTTCCATTTATTTTTAGGGGAGCTCTTGATGTGAGGGCTACAAAAATCAATGAGGAAATGAAGATAGCGGTTTCGAAAGCGCTTGCACAACTCGCAAAAGAACCGGTACCAGAAGAAGTTAATATAGCCTACAATGTGCAAAACCTGAAGTTCGGAAGAGGTTATTTTATCCCTAAACCAAACGATCCGAGGCTGATGGAGCGTATTGCTCCGGCTGTTGCCAAAGCGGCTATGGAAACAGGTGTAGCCCTCGAACCCATCACCAACTGGAATAATTATTTAGAAGAACTGCAAAAGCGCATGGGCCGGTCCAATCCGCTCAAAAAACACATGACAGCCGTCTGCAAGCGTAATCCAAAGCGTGTAGTACTTGCTGATGCGGAAAACTATAACGTGTTGAAAGCCGCTGAGATTGTCATGAATCAGGGATTGGCAGAACTAATCCTTTTAGGAGATGAAAAAGTGATAGCTGGCGTGATCCGTGAAAACGAACTAGAGCTTCACGGTGTGAAAATTATTGATCCGTTGGCTCCGTCGGAAGAGGCTACCATTCAGGAATTTGCCAATGTTTTCTATGCTAAAAGGCAACGAAAAGGCATGACGATGAATAAAGCCCTTGATACTATGCGGCATCGCAACCACTATGCACCTATGTTGGTAGAACTCGGCAAAGCTGACGCCATGATTTCCGGCTTTGCATATAGTTATCCCGATGCCATTGCACCAGCTCTGCAGATCATAGGCCGAAAGGCAAACACCAGGGTGGTAAGTGGAATGTACATTGTCATGACAAAAGAGGGTCCACTCTTCCTGAGCGATTGTGCCGTGAACCTGAACCCTGATAAAGATGCGCTTATCGAAATAATACTACAGACAGCGGAGGCAGTAAAACGTTTTAATATTGAACCGAATATTGCCTTACTTTCCTACACAAACTTCGGCTCTGTCCGTGGTGAGTTATCGACCAAGCTGATGGATGTGGTGCAATACCTGCATAAGGAGCATCCTAAACTGATTATTGACGGTGAAATGCAGGCCAACGTGGCACTGGATCCAGAGCTGATGCTTCAGGGTTATCCTTTTTCCAAGTTAATTGACAAGAAGGTAAACACCCTTATCTTTCCCGATCTTGGTTCAGCCAATATCGCATACAAGTTGCTCAATAAAGCCGCAAAATTTGATGTCATCGGCCCTGTACTATCTGGAATGAAAAAACCTGTACACATTCTCCAGATGGGTAGTAGTGTGAACGAAATAGTGGATATGATTATGATAGCGGTAATGGACGCACAAAAGAAATCGAAGTAAAGTCCGCTGGCAATGACTGGCTTTTTTCACCACATCACCAATTTTGTATTTCTGTAACTGTCGGGAATATTTATTACATACAAATGCATTAAAGGCTCAAAATTATTAGTGATTCTGCGTTTTGTGCTATAACTTAGTTCAGGATAATGCTAAGATTTTATTTTTTAATTCATTGCCGCCCTATGACAACCAACGCCCGTTTCCGAATAGTATTCACTGCTTTCTTCTTATTTTTTACTACGGCTGTTTCAGCCCAGGATCTATATACCGCCAAAGGTTACTGGGAAGAACTGAACCAGAAACTTTATCAGGAAATACTTGAAAAAAAATCGCAAGGAGATTCATTGTCTACCGATCAGAAAAATTATCTTCTGGACTACCAGGCATATTTGGATAATTATTATCAACGAATGTCCGAAGAGGAAAAACTAACCTTTAATCGGATGGAGGAGCAATGGAAAAAGGAAACCGCTCAGGTACCAATTCCTGTTCAGGAAGACTTTAATTTAAGGGCGAGAGACAGGGTGGTAAATGGCCTGTATGGACTATATTATGGTGCAAGCCTTGCCGCGATTTTGGAAATTGATAATGGTGCTGCCGTGGGCATCCCTCTCATCATGGCAGGACTATGGCAATTGGGGCCAGTGATCAATCCAAAAAAATACGAGAATATCTCAGTAGAAACTATCCGTGCCGGTAATTCAGGGAAAATACTCGGATTACTTTATGGTGGCGCCGCCGGATTGGCCATCTCGGGTGATTCAGATGACAATTTTAAATGGGTTCTTGGGCTTTCATCCTTAAGCAGTATAGCTATGGGTGAAATCATGTTTCAGAATCAGAAAAAGAATAATTACTCGCTTGGACATATTGATATCGTTAGGCACCACGGATTTCTGGGACCAGTCGTCACTACTCTCGGTTACCTGGCTATTGATGAGAATCCCAATATCATCGGCGCGACTGCTTTGGCTGGTGGCATTGGTGGATTAATCATCGGCAATAAAGTGGCCAAAAAATATGACTACTCCCAAGGCGACGTTGACGTTATAAGTTCGCTGACCTGGATTACAACCGGCTTAGGTAGCACTATTGCTGTTGAATCAATAGAAAATAACAACCGGGGCCTTGTACTTATTCCTGTTGCTACCGCCATTGCCGGTTCGGTATTTGGACATCGGTCGGTAAAAGGCGTGCATTTTACAAGCCGTCAGGGTAGTACAATCTCGCTGGCTAGCGGTGGTGCAGCGCTAATTGGTTTTGGAGCTGTGGCACTAACAGAAGCAGACGCCGCCGGTTGGTATATCGGCGCTGCATCGGTAAGCGCCCTTATCATGCACCAACTATTGTATAGCTCTTATCGGAATAAGAACCTTGAACAAAATTTTAAAATGGGGCGGGGGAACAGCATCCCACGTCAGTTCTCCATGAATGTTATGCCTGAGAATTATTTTGCACAACGCCAGATGACCGAAAAACGGCTCCTCAGCAACCCCAGTCTCACTTTTCCTATCGTCCAAATGAAACTGGTATTTTAAGTTTTGGCACATTACTGACTGAGAATTATTTGATTCTGGCAGTTACAGAAAAAATTGGATTGCATAGCGAGTCCACTGCAGGTGATAGTGTCATCCGATTACCTGTTTAATAGAACACACTAAATGTCGATAATTCCAGGACGAGCCTAATGGCAATTGATTCAAGGTCCCCTGCGTCTGCTTTGGCTGGTCTTAACATCAAAGACTCTGATTCAATTAACTGGTTTGCGTTGAGCTATGGTAAACGAATGCCGTTTCCCCTGCTTTGCTGTGGAGCAAGGAACCTTCCAGACAATTTGATAAAATACGTTTTAATAGTATCTTCACCGTGTTGAGGAATCTTCACAGTTTTGCCCTGATAGAAATATCCGGCCATTCAAAATAAATTATTAACTAACCTTAATCCACAAACCTATGCCTCCACAAACCATTACCGTTACTTTATTCGTCGATACCAACAAGATCAATATCGGAAACATGGATCAGTCATGCAATTTCGGGCAAGATGTTACAAAAATATCCAACTGCGACTATACTGTGGAAGCGGAACCAAAAGATGTCATTATCTGGCAAGCTACACCAATGCAAACGGCTCCTTCCACCACAGATACCGTAAAAATTATTGCAATATGGTGCCAAACAGATCGACCCGGCAATAGTAAGAAAACGAACGTGATGGGACCATTTTCAAGAAGAAGCAATACCGATCTTGCTGTTGTTTCTACTGTTGTGGGAAAACACGGCGAAACTACCGAATACAAATTATTTTTCCAGGTAAATAAAAATGGTGTGCCTCATGGCATCTATTTCGTCGACCCAAAAATTGCAATAAAACCAAGATCCTAATTAACAACCGTCCATTTATTACACAATAATTCTCATGCGACAAAACGAGAAGGCTCTTTGTTTATGGTTTAGCTTTCTTGTTTTCTTTATTGCGCCGGTCCGAGGTCAGGATCAGAAAGTCGCGGATAGCCTGAAAGTAATTTATCAACAATACGACCAGGAGGATTCCATTAAGTTGGAGCTACTATTGAATTTGTCATTTAACGAAGTGAATGACCTTAATCTTGCTATCCAATACGCAGATGAATTGATTAACCTGTCCGGGCAGCTAGGTGATATTGAGCATTTATCCAGTGGGTATTTTCTGAAAGGAAACAAAAAACGACTGTTGGGCGATCTGGAAGAGGCCCTGGATGCCTACATGAAGAGTGGAGATGCCTTCAAAAAAATAAATTCATTAACAGGTGAAGGCATCACCAATGGCGCCATAGCTGATATTTATTCCTTGTCAAATAACCACGAAAACGCCATGCTCTATTATCGAAAGGCCATTTCGATGTTGCGACATTCCCATGATTCTATAGCATTAGCCTCCACCATTTCAAATGCAGGTGATGCATTCCTCAATACCCGTAATTATGATTCTGCCCTTGCATATTTCAATGAATCGGAAGCCATCTTCGAACGCGTCAATTATGCGTCAGGCAAGGCATACAGCCTGGGCAATATCGGTATGGTATATGCCAACATTGGTCAAACCGAACTGGCGGAGATAAACATAAATGAAGCGATCAGCATACTCGATGACTTGAGTGACTATTATCCTATTTGTGTCTATTTAATCTCTATGGCTGATATATACCATAAAAAAGGAGATGCCACAACTGCAATGAATTACGCCACAAAAAGTCTGCGCCTTGCGCAGCAATACGGACTAAAAGATCAGATCAGTGATGCGAACCTGAAACTGTCGGAACTATATGAAAATGCGGGAAAACCTACCGAGGCGTTCAATTTCTATAAGAATCACATCACATACAGGGATAGTGTCAATAACATTCAGGTGGTGCAGAATATGGCAAATCTCCGCACCAATTATGAGTTGTCGCAGAAACAAATAGAAGTTGACCTGCTCAATCAGCAAAAGAGAAGTCAGCGTATTATGGTTATTGCATCGGTAATTACTTCTTCTCTGGTGCTGCTGCTGGCAATAGGCCTATATCGGCGGTATTATTTTATCAAAAGGACCAACGTGATCATTGAGGCTGAGCGGAGTCGTTCAGAAAGTTTGCTACTCAACATCCTGCCCGAGGAAACCGCAAACGAACTAAAAGAACACGGGAAAGTTCAAGCCAAGAAGTTTGATTCTGTTACAGTCCTGTTTGCTGATTTTAAGGAATTTACAAAACTGGCGGAGCAGGTAGATCCAGAACATCTCGTAAAAAGCATTGACTATTACTTTAAGGAATTTGATCGTATTACATCGAAGTACGGTCTGGAGAAAATTAAAACAATCGGCGATGCTTATATGTGCGCAGGTGGGCTTCCGCTCATAAGTCAAACTCACGCTAAAAGTGTGATCCA
>JBGSYX010000620.1:0-34724 GCA_041750735.1 Cyclobacteriaceae bacterium | reverse complement strand
GATGGGGCATGAGGCAGGATTGTGGCCACGGGCAGGACAGTATTTTCTTCCGAAATAAATGATCTGTAGGTGCAGAATGTTCCAGGTTTCCATGGGAAAAAGCCGCTTTAAATCCAATTCGGTTTGTGTAACATTTTTGCCATTGGACAACCCCCATCGATAAGCAAGCCTGTGAATATGTGTGTCAACAGGAAATGCCGGATGACCAAAGGCCTGCGACATGACCACTGACGCAGTCTTGTGCCCGACGCCAGGCAGTGCTTCCAGTGCTTCAAATGAATCAGGGACAAATCCGCCATGCTTTTCGATGATTAACTTCGAAAGTCCAGATATAGCTTTGCTTTTAGCTGGAGATAAGCCACATGGTTTAATGATGGCCTCTATTTCGCTAACCGGTAGTTGCGCCATTTTATAAATATCCGGCGCTTTGCTGAAAAGGAGTGGCGTCACCTTATTTACTCGCTCGTCAGTACATTGCGCGGAAAGAACCACGGCCACAAGGAGCGTAAAAGGATCCTGATGATCAAGAGGAATGGGCGTTACAGGAAAAAGTTCGTTGAGAATCGAAGCGATGTGTCTGGCTTTTTCTTGTTTGGGGACTCTCATCAATGCCTTGGATTTTCTATAAAAGTAATAGTAATCGGTGAAATAATTTAAGTACGCGCTTCTTTACTAAGAAACATGGCCAAATTAATTAGTATCTTGCTAATATGATTGGCGGATATGAAAAAGGGCGCGGAGCCCAGATAAATACGAAGAACAAATTCATAGGTCAGGAGTTTGTTCAGGAACATATCGAAGGAATTGATGAGCCATATTCGCCGAATACAAAGCGCCAAATCATCATTGAGCATCCGAAAAATATTATTTCCAAAAATTCCAGTCCAGACATTCCTTTCAATTTTTCCATTAATCCATATCAGGGTTGTGAACATGGCTGCGTGTATTGCTATGCCCGCAATGTCCATACCTACTGGGGCTATAGTGCCGGTATGGATTGGGAGACCAAAATCATCGCGAAACCCAACGCCGCCAAGCTCCTCGAAAAGGAATTTCTCAAAAAAAGCTACTCTCCAGAAACCATCATTCTTTCCGGCAATACCGATCCGTATCAACCTATCGAGCGTCAACTAAAGATCACAAGAAGCCTGTTGGAGGTTTTTGTACGATACCGCCATCCGGTCAGTATCATCACAAAAAACAACCTTATCGCCAGGGATATCGACTTGTTATCGTTGTTGGCAAAGGACAATCTGATTCGGGTCACGTTTTCCATAACAACCCTTCAGGAATCGCTGCGACGCATCCTGGAGCCACGTTCAACAAATGCGGCGAAGATGTTGGAAGCGATGCAAAGACTCAGCAACGCTGGAGTTAAAGTGGGAGTGATGACCGCACCGATTCTTCCTTCCATCAACGATCATGAGATCGATGATATTTTGAGGGTTTCGGCATCACATGGCGCAGTGACAGCGGCATATACCCTGGCAAGGTTTAATGGCGATGTAGCAGAAATATTTGCCGACTGGCTGAATAAAAATTTCCCTGATCGGGCTGCTAAAGTCTGGGAAAAAGTGAAAAGTTTCCATGGAGGAACAGTCAATGATTCCAGGTTTGGAAAGCGGATGAGCGGTGAAGGACAATATGCTGCGCTGTTCAAAAAAATGTTCGAGGCATCCAGAAAAAAGTATTTTGAGGAATATGAGTACCCGCCACTACGAACTGATCTATTCAGAAAGGAAGGCAAACTTAATCTGTTTGAAAACCCTTAAAAGTATGAAAAACTCATGCAATTATTTTTTCTTCGCATAGAAGTACAATGGCTGCCAGTCAGAGTAAGATAGCTCACTAAGCGTGTAAAAGCCAGTTCCTTCCCGATTCCAAGTAATCGCCTCACCCTGGGGTTCTATTATATAATCGATCATTTCATGTGGCATTTGCAATGTTTCAGGTATCGCCGAGTTATTCTCCCGTGACCAATGGAAAATGGCGTTGTAATTTTTAAGGACAATATCCTGTCCGTTGGATGAAATGCTTCCTGCGGTGATGTTGTTAAATGGCAATCGGCAAACGAGGCGGAGGGTATCGGCAGTGGATTGGCGATGCATTGCCGGAACAGCATATACTCCAACCTGTCTTTCTCTTTTAGAAACTATAAATATTTCATTGCTTACAGGGTCAACAAGTATGGCCTCTGCATCGCGTGCACCGTCTTCAAATACATATTTGTAGGTTTGATAATTGTCTATGAAATTGCCGCTTTTCTGGTTAACTGGGGGTTCATCGAAGACAAAAAGCTGGATGTATGGCCTGATACCGTAGTTGTCGCCGATATCAGCGATAATTAGTTGATAGCGATCATCCCCATCCTTTTTGATGACCGTGACATCTTCCCAGTCGATATTATCTGTATTTCGTAAGTAAAACTGCCGAATTACCTTCCCAAGGGAATCGATAAGGAAGAGGGTTGGTGTGTTGCCACTGTCATTGATAACCCAGAAATAGCCTGGGTTTGTAGCGCTGGCAGCGATGCCGCTGGCTTCCACCAGCATTGAATCTGCAATAATTCCGGTGATAATCGCTGTTTCAAACCTGGGACTTATGAGTAAAGGTTGGCATTCATCGGAATAGTCATTAATCAACCATTGAATGGCAATTAAAAATAAACGCGTAAGAATCATAGGGTTGAATAGTAGTGGTGGTATATGCTGTCGATTAGTTGGTTGTTTGTCTGGGTTTGATGATGCAAAAGTGCATAAAAGCCATGGTAATTAATAGTGAAAACAAATTTTGTGAGGCGGGGTCTATTGCTTTATTTATTCAAAAGTCTTTCATAATTTGGAACGTCCCATTATATGCAACCATGACGAAACACTCAAATAGCCTGCGGGTTAGACCGCGATTTAAGATTGAAATACCCATGGCTTCCGAAAAGATCGTTCAAAACCTTAAAAATACCAGAGACAAAAATCCGTCTGCCTGCATACTTGATTTCGTCGCACATCATATCACATTGAAAATTCCAGCGGCCAGGCAGCGTTACTGGTCACCGCAGATGCAATTGGAACTGGAGCCAACGGCAACAGGAACGCTAATCCGCGGCTTAATTGGTCCTAAACCGGGCATCTGGACCATGTTTGTTTTTTTCTATTCCGGGATTGGTTTTCTCACCATGTTGGGAGCCATGTATGGCCTGTCGCAAATGATGCTCAAAATGAATCCATGGGCATTATGGTCAGTGCCGGTAGGTTTAATGGTGATTATAAGTCTATACCTCATCAGCCACATTGGCCAGCAACTGAGTAAGGATCAAATAGGTTTTTTGCACGATTTTTTGGATTCGGCAATTCATGAAGAATGATTTGGCCATTATTTGATATGCCTGGTAAAAGACATTTTTTGGTGACTACAAACCAAGAGCCCCTTTCGGTTTCATTGTATATTTTCTTCTACATTTGAACTCTGTATAAACTTAACCACCTGGTAATGGGTCGAATTTTTATCTTCTCAGTAATTATTTTTCTCTCAGTTTCCTGCGGATTCAATGGAAAAAAGAAACTTTTCAGGTTGCTTGATTCAAAATCTACAGGAATCACATTCAGTAACACTTTGGAAGAAACGCACCAGATGAATGTGATAGAATACCAGGACTTTTACAGTGGCGGTGGCGTTGCCATCGGCGACATCGATAATGATGGACTTTCTGATATTATTTTCACAGGGAATCAGGTGGGTATAGTGGCTTATAAGAACCTGGGCGGGATGAAATTTGAAGATATTACTAAAAATTCGGGATTGTCCGGGCTCGGCAGAGGTTGGTTCACCGGAATCTGCATGGCCGATATCAACAACGATGGGTTCCTGGACTTTTACGTGAGCAAATCCGGCATGGAAGTACCTGAGGATCGGGCAAATCTGTTATTTATAAATAATGGTGATGGGTCATTCACGGATAAGGCTAAGCAATATGGTGTAGGCCATCAGGGCTTTGCTGTAAACGTAGCATTTATCGACTACGACCGCGACGGCGATCTTGATATGTACCTTGTGAACCAGGGACCGATCAAATTGAACAGCGGAAATGCGCTTGAACTTCGCGCGGAGCGTCATCCGGAAGCTGGGGACGTGCTCTATGAAAACCAGGGTGACAAATTCGTCGATGTCACCTCGCAAAGCGGACTCAACAGTTCGGTAATCGGATTTGCCCACGGAGCAGCGGTCGGTGATATAAACAATGATGGCTGGGATGATATATTCGTAAGTAATGACTTTTTCGAGTACGACTATCTTTATATCAACAATCGCGATAAGACATTCACCGAGACCATTAAAGATGCCACAAAGCATATTTCCTTTTATTCCATGGGCAATGACATGGCAGATTTTAATAATGACGGACAGCAGGATATCGTAGTTCTCGACATGATTGCAGAGGACAATCGACGGCTTTATTCCAACCTCCAGGGATTGAACATGATACGTTTCAGAACTCAGCTGGAACATGAACTGCATTACCAGTATATGTATAACGTAATACACAGGAATAATGGTAACGGTACATTTAGCGACATTGGTACATTGGCCGGAATCTCCAAAACAGACTGGAGCTGGGCGCCGGTCTTTGCGGATTTCGACAATGACGGCTGGAAGGACTTGTATATCACCAATGGTATTCGAAAGGATATCAGGAACATCGATTGGGGACAATTATACCACAATACCATGAGCCTGAGTGGTGGTGGAAATAACTTTTCATCCGGACAATGGGACATGATCCTCAATATGATGCCCTCAGAACCAATAACCAATTACATGTTCAGGAACAATGGCGACCTCACATTTAGCAAAGTAATGGATGACTGGGGAATGGATGAAAAGTCCTGGTCAAACGGAGTAGCCTATGGCGACCTGGACAATGACGGTGATCTTGATTTGGTGGTTAACAATATTGACCGTGAGGCATTTATTTATGAAAATACCCAAAAGGTAAAAAACACGATACGTTTCAGCTTCGAAGGGCCTGATACAAACCGGCTTGGCATTGGTACGAAAGTCACTATTACCCACAATGGCAATCAACAATTTCAACAGCATTTCTTATCGCGCGGCTATCGGTCAAGTATGGAGCCGGTGATGCATTTTGGCATCGGCCTGGATACACTTGTCGATGAAATATCAGTGATTTGGCCGGATGGAAAGGTAGGGGTTTACCATAATGTTTCTGCCAATCAGGTTTTTCAATGCAATTACTCTGACGCAATTGTGGAAGAATCCTCTAATTCTGGAAATGAGCTGAAAAAGCCGGTTTTATTCCAGGACGTCACTGATAGTGTCGTCCTGCATTTTTCTAAACATGAAGAAAATGAGATGGAGGATTTTTACCGTGAACCCATGATGCCGTGGAAACTATCTGCGCTTGGCCCAGCCATAACAACTGGAGATATTAACGGCGATGGCAACGACGATATTTTTATTGGTGGAGCTTTTCGACGGGCCGCTACAATACTTGTAAGCAACGAGACAGGTGGATACGAGGAAAGTTCTACACTATTGTGGCAAGAGGAGCGCATGTTCGAGGATATTGGTGCCGCATTTTTTGATCTCGAAAACGACGGCGACCTCGATTTGTATGTAGTGAGCGGTGGCAATGAAAATACTACTGAAAATACCTTGCTATTTCATCGGCTGTATCTGAACGACGGCCTTGGGAACTTTACGAAATCTGAGGGTAAGATGCCTATGGTAAATATGAGCGGTTCGGTAGTTGTACCCAGTGATTTTGATATGGATGGAGATAGGGACCTTTTTGTTGGCGGACGGCAAGTACCAGCAAAATATCCGCAACCTGCAGACAGTTACATACTGCGCAACAATGGAGGAGTACTCGAAGATGTAACGGACACCCAGGCGCCTTCACTGAGACAACTGGGTATGGTGACTGATGCGGTTTGGGCCGATATCGATGGCGATGACGATGCAGACCTCATTGCAGTAGGTGAATGGATGCCGGTGACGATTTTTTTGAATGACGGTGGAATTCTCACGAAAGTGGAAAACACAGACAACGGCCTCCAGTATTCTGATGGCTGGTGGCAAAGTATAAAAAGCAGCGATATGGATGGTGACGGTGATGTGGATTTCATCCTTGGCAACATGGGGTTGAATTATAAATTTAAAGCATCCAATAATGCACCGCTGGAATTGTATTATGGAGATTTCAACACCAACGATAAACTCGATATTGCCATGGGTTATCATGAAAATGGCAAGCTTTTCCCGGTTTACGAATTTAACCAGGCGGTCCAACAAGCACCCGACATCAAGGATATAATCAAGAACAATAATCAATATGCGGTTTCCACTTTAGAAGAGATATACGGCGCCACAGTCATCGCAAATTCCACAAAACTTCAGGCTTATACTCTGTCTACCTCTATTCTCTGGAATCAGGGTAATGGAAAATTTAAACTTTTACCAATGCAAAATGAGGTGCAGGTATCCGCTATCAATTCTATTCTCATCCAAGATCTGGATATGGATGGTAAGGATGACCTGTTGCTTGCCGGCAATTTTTACCCGATGGAAGTCAGAACCATCCGCAATGATGCTGGTATCGGAGCATTTCTGAAAGGTGATGGCAAGGGTGATTTCCGTTTTGTTCCCAATCGGAATACTGGATTATACATTTCCGGCGATGTGCGGCACATGGATGTTTTGAACAATTCAGGAGAAACCCTGATCGTAGTGGTAAAAAATGATGGTCATCCTCAGGTCATCAAATTGATGGCAACAAATTCAAGCCTTTAGTCCGGACAATGGAATTGCGGCAGATATTAATCGTTGTGAATCCGGCGTCGGGCAAATCGACCTACGAAGATAAGCTTCGGCATTTGCGCCAAAGAATGGAAGACCAAGGATTGAATTCAAAACTTTATTTTACTGAATTCAACAACAATGGCAGCCTTAGAAAGTATCTCAATGATCATCCTGAAATCAATGAGATATTTATCATGGGGGGCGACGGCACGGTGAACCATGTTGTAAACGAAACCAATCCGGGTGAATATACACTCGCCATCGTAAGCAATGGAACAGGGAACGATTCAATAAAGTCCCTGCATGGAGTCCTCGATTTTGAAAAGCAGGTCGAAATAGCGCTCCATGGGAAAATGGCGTACTTTGATCTTGGTATTTGCAATACGCGCTATTTTGTAAATGGAGTCGGCGTGGGCTTCGATGGTGAAGTCGTCAGACAAATGTACCTTAAAGGCAATAAGCAGGGCAACCATCTGGATTATCTATTCACGGTTTTAAAAATCGTTGGGGGATATAAGGAAAAGTCCATCATTTTCACTGTAGATGGGACTCAATACACGCGTGAAGTTTTATTGTTCACCATTTCAAACGGAACCACTTTCGGTGGTGGCTTCGTCATTAACCCATTCGCCAGAGCCAACGACGGATTGCTGGATATTTGCCTTATTAATACCATTGCCCCTTGGAAACGTTTTTTGCACCTGCCCAAATTGAAGAACGGCGATCATTACCTGCTTAAGGAAACTGAATTTTTCACGGCTTCTTCAATGACTGTAGCACCCTCCGCGCAACTCGTAGCCCACCTGGATGGTGAGTTTCTGGGTCATCCTCCTTTTACATTTTCCATACATAAAAATGGGTTGAAACTCAGAGTGCCGCTTTAGCCGACTTTCGCAGTTTTAAGTAAAAATAAAACGCACCAGCAAATAAAAGACCTGAAATAAACTGGGAATTAGAAAGGACATTTTCTATGAGAAAACCTCGTTCGACATCGCCCCGGAATGTTTCAACCACTGATCTACCAATAGCATAAAGCATCACATAGACCAGAAATACCTGCCCATGAAATTGTTTCCGTTTTGATAAAAACAATAAAATGGCCATGATCGTGAAGATGGAAAATGCATCATAAAGTTGCGCCGGATGCAGGGGTGTGTGCAGCGGCTCAGCACTACTTCGTGGATTTGTAAATGTAACGGAAGTCCAACCCATGTGTGGCAGTCCATAGCAGCAGCCGGCCATAAAACACCCAAGTCGGCCAAATCCATGAACAATACATGAGGTAACAGCAATGACATCGAGCATCGGAAGCATTGGGATTTTTGCAGCTCTGACAAAGAGGAGCAGAGCCGGAATGGCCAAAACCAGGGAGCCATAGAATACAAAACCGTTATTGAAATTCCGGAAAAGAGCCAGCGGATCATTCCAATAGCGCGCTGGATCTTCAAAAAAAACAAATAGTTTCCCGCCAACAACTGCCGCCACAATGATGATTATTACCATTGTTTGAACAGTTTCAGTTGAAGTGCTAAATTGCTTTTTTGTCTGGTAGCGTGTGTAAAAGTACCCGAACAATGCACCGCATGCAATAAGAAAACCATAAGTGTAAATTCCAATAGTGTCGGGAAGGAATCCACGCAGGAAATCTGGTGTGTCGAATTCGAAAAGTACGGGATGCATACGAATCGGTTTTTAAGATGGCAGGAATAAAATCATCTGAAATTTCTTCAATGGAAAAAATCCATTAGTGACTGAGTTTTGCCAATTCATCTCCTCGATTTTGCAATTAAACTGATAAACCAAAAAGCCGCAATTACGGGGGATAATTTACCAGTCACCATGAGCCAGGAAATCCATACACCTGAATGCCAGGTAATATCAGGTGATATATCGACAGAGTTCCCTGTAAATGCTGAAATAATTTGCATTGATGAGATAGAATTAAATAAATAGCCAAAGGAAGCTACTATTAAACTAATTCCAGAAACAACGACCAGCATCCAAAGAAATAGACCGGTAATTCTGATTTCAGGTGTCCTCTTACTAGATTTTAAAACGAACGCCATAGTTACAAATATCAACAAGGTCATCCCTCCGCCGTTGCTGAATGGACCGGCAAGTGCCATTGAAACGAAGGAAGTAAAACCGGCAGGTGCTTCAGCGTCATCAAAAATACTGACTCCAAATCCCCTGAGCGCCGAGACTTCATAAATAGAGGCTATTGCTGACTCTGTAATATTTTTACCGGACAAAAGTCGATCCTTTTCCAGGAACCAATAAAGGAATGAGCTAATGATAATTGTCAATCCACCAATAAAGACGCTCACTTTCGTAATAAAACTCCAGTCGATCGTGGTATCTGCAAGTCGCTGGCGAAGTCGGCGTATTGAAAAAAGCTCGTGGATCACAAATATTCCGAGACTGCCGAGCGTGATACCACCTGTAATCCCTAACTGAAGGACAAAATTTTGCTCCAGAAGGGTATTGGTGAAAAACGAATTATAAAATGGTATTCCGGACATATGGAATGACCCTGTTGCCACAACTATGGCAGCCAATATTTTTCGACCTTCATAAACTCCCGAGGCAGGGATACTGTATAGGAAAAAAACGATGAGAAGGATTTGAGAAATCAGAGTGATCCAAAAAGTTGTAATAAAAGCATCGCGGTAGTCCGTCTTCTTTTCTGCCGAATCGCCAAATAGTTGTCTGCACTGCCAGAAAAGTGTTGCATTAAAAAGTAACCCAGTCGCCTGGAGAATCAAAATTACGAAAAGGATATGCCCAACTGATGGAATAAAATTAATTGCTAAAGCTCCATGTGTGAGTGTGGCATTTGCAATGGCTGAAACTGAAACCGAAGTCAGGGACAGAGGGTGTCCCGGACTATGAATAAAGAACAAATTTCCCGCAATACTAAGTATTAAGAGTAATCCATAGACCAATAATAGTCGTAAAAGGATTTTTTGGTGAGACATTTCAAAGCTTATGTTTGATAGCCTCTTCGAGCAGATGATTGCGATCGATACTCACTACGCCGAGGTGCTCACACACCAACCCACCGGCCAGGTTGGCCAGTTCGGCAATGAAAAGGTCGGGTAAATCCAGGGCCAGACAAAGAGCCGAAGTACTTACAACGGTATCTCCGGCGCCCGACACATCAGAAATGGAACGAGGATGCGCCGGTACGAAATGCTCGCCGTGTTCGGAAAGCATATACACGCCGTGTTCGGACCGTGTAATCAATATTTTATCTGCCTTAAGTTTTTTGCGAAGCAATCGTGCCGCATCTGAAAGCCTTTTATTATCATCATTTTGAAAATCAATTTTCAGTCCTTCCTTAACTTCCTTAAGGTTTGGCTTGAAAAGCGTCACATTTTCATAATGGAGAAAATTCGCTTTTTTCGGATCTACAGCGGTAGGAATATTCCGCTCACGCGCAAGGATCACGACTGACTTAATCAGATTCCGATCGATAACACCTTTGTCATAATCTTCAAAAATGACCACGTCCACATGATCCATCAGTTTGGAAATGCGCGACAGTAATTCGGTATGATCCTTTTTTTGAAGCGGTTTGGTAGTTTCCCTGTCGATCCTCAGTAGCTGCTGCGAAGCAGAAAGCATCCGTTCTTTTACTGTGGTAATCCGGTCGCTGCTCAACACGATCCCGTCGGTTGACATTCCGGAATTTTTCATCAGATCAACCAAAGCAAGGCCATCATGGTCATTTCCAACTACGGAACAAAGAATTGGGGAAGCGGCTAATGCTGTCACATTCTTAGCGACATTCGCAGCCCCCCCGAGTCTGATTTCCTTATTCGTAATCGAGATGATAGGTACCGGTGCTTCGGGTGAGATACGCTCCACCTTGCCCCAGATATAGGAATCGACCATCACATCTCCAATGATCAGGACCTTAAGGTCTGCGAATTTATGAAATATGTTCCTTAAGGAATTCAAACGGATTATTTCAGTTTTGCCAGTGCAGCTTTGATTTGAGTCAGCGCCTTTTTCAAATCTTCATCAGAGGCTGCGTATGATATCCTGATACATTTTGGTTCGCCAAACGAAGTACCGCCAACAGTTGACACTGCTGCTGCACTTAGGATATATAATGCCATGTCGTCAGAATCCTTGATGGTCATTTCTCCGTCGCTTTTTCCAAAGAATGAACTAATGTCCGGGAATACATAAAAAGCACCACCTGGTGTGTTGCATTTAACTCCCGGAATGTCGGCAATCATATCTAGTACAAGCTTTCGTCTTCTTTTATAGGCTGCGGCCATTTCTTTTGTTGGTCCCTGCTCACCGTTAATGGCGGCTAATGCAGCGCGTTGTGCGATGGTATTGATGCCGCTGGTGGTCTGTCCCTGGAGTTTATTGATTGCCTTCACGAGCCATTCTGGTGCGCAGATGTATCCGACCCTCCAACCGGTCATGGCATGGCCTTTTGAGAATCCGTTGACAGTCACGGTCCTGTCGAACATGCCTGGAAATGCGGCCATACTCACATGCTCTCCGCTGAAATTGATGTATTCGTAAATTTCGTCAGCGATGACCATGATGTTTTCGTGTTTTAGGATCACATCAGCAATTGCCTTAAGTTCTTCTTTGCTAAATACTGCACCGCTTGGGTTGCATGGAGAAGAGTAGATGATTGCTTTGGTTTTTTTTGTAATGGCCTTTTCGAGTTGAGCTGCTGTAGCTTTAAAATCCTTTTCGATTCCGGCATGGATAAATACCGGCGTACCTTCGGCTAGAATTACCATGTCAGCATAGCTTACCCAATATGGTGAAAATATGATAACCTCATCGCCCGGATTGAGTGTGGCGAGGAACACGTTGGAAATGGAGTGCTTTGCTCCAGCAGAGACAAGAATATTGTTTTCTGTGCAATTGATGTTGTTTTCGCTTTTCAGCTTTTCAGCAATTCCTTTGCGCAGTTCAGGATATCCTGGTACGGGCGGATAGGCAAACCATGCGCCTTCATCGATGGCTTTTTTGGCAGCGTCGCGGATGTGTTCCGGCGTTTTAAAATCGGGTTCACCTAGACTGAGACTAATAACGTTGATCCCTTTTGCTTTGAAATCACGTGCTTTCTGGGCCATTGCCATTGTTGCAGATTCTGCAAGGGCATTCACTCGATTCGATAGTAGGTTATTCATTATTAAAAAGTTTAGATATGAGTTCGTTTACAAAATTAAAAAGAATTGAATATGACCAATGAAAAGAAGGGATTGATTAATAAAAAAAACAAAATGCCTTGATGAAAACTCAAAATACAATATCCAATTCTCAAATCTGTATACTTCTTTAGCGTGTGGAGCTTTCTCTAAAACAAGATGGCTGGGATATTTGTCCTTTTACCTTCAATTATTGGATGAAGGGTTGACTAATGAATTTTTGCGTCGATTCCTGCAGAGCAGATCGACTCACGCATGGGGCGCAATTCGTCGAACGTGCCGTTTTTCACGGCGCACTTACCCTTATTATGTATGATAAGCGTACATTGCTCTGCTTGCTCAGGGGAGTGCTTACAAACCTTCATCAAGGTACTGATGACGTGTTCGAATGTATTGAAATCGTCGTTGTACACAACCAGATCCCGAAGATCTTCATCTAAGGTTACTACGTGTATATCTGTTTGTTTCTTTTCCTGATAGCTAAGAGTCATCTCTTTTCAGTTTAATCACAAAAGTAAAAAAAAATCCGCATTTTTGGTTTTATCCTACAATGATATGACGCCCGGATTAGTTTTTACAGTAATTGTCATCTACTTTATCATTCTCATCATTATTGCCAGAATCACGTCCAGGGGTGCGGATACGCATGTTTTCTTTACAGCCAACCGGCAATCGCCCTGGTATATTGTCGCTTTTGGAATGATAGGCGCCTCGCTGTCAGGAGTTACGTTTATATCAGTTCCCGGAGAGGTGGGCAACAGCCATTTCGAATATTTTCAAATCGTTTTGGGATATTTGGTTGGCTACCTTGTTGTTGGTGGCGTACTGATGCCACTCTATTACCGGCTGAACCTGATCACGATTTACACTTACCTCGAATCGCGGTTTGGATTCTGGTCATATAAGACCGGTTCTTTTTTCTTTTTACTCTCCCGCACCATCGGTTCTTCATTCAGATTGTACTTAGTCGCCATGGTGCTGCAGATTGCCGTGTTTGATGCCTGGGGCATACCGCTTTGGGCCACCGTACTTATCACGCTGGCGCTTATATGGCTTTACACCAAAAAAGGCGGCGTTAAGACCATAATCTGGACCGATACCATCCAGGCGTTTTTCATGCTGGCAACGGTTGGCGTCACGATTTTTATAATTGCTGATTCGTTGAGCATTAAGGCTTCGGATTTGCCGGCCATTATTTCTGAGAGTGACTATTCCAGCATGTTTATTTGGGACTGGCGGCATGAACATAATTTTTTCAAGCAGTTTCTCGCCGGCGCTTTTATCAGTATTGCTATGACCGGCCTTGATCAGGATATGATGCAGAAGAACCTGACTTGCAAGAATATAAAAGAAGCCCAGAAAAATATGTTTTGGTTTAGCATAGTGCTGGTCTTCGCCAACCTGATGTTCCTATCGCTTGGAGCCCTGCTTTCTATGTATGCCGATGCTTTTGCTGTAGGCATTCCTGAAAAGACGGATTTTCTATTTCCTACCCTGGCACTTCATCACTTTTCACCTGTGGCCGGAATCCTGTTTTTAATTGGCATTATAGCTGCGGCCTATTCCAGCGCCGATTCTGCGCTGACGGCTCTGACCACTTCGTTTTGTGTCGATATACTGAACTTCCGCGATCAGGAGGAAGCGTATAAAAAACGCGTAAAAACCAGGGTACATATTGGGTTTTCGGTGCTTACTTTTTTGGTGATTATGGTATTTGCCCTGATCAATGATCAAAGTGTAATTAATTCCCTATTCACTGCGGCCGGCTATACCTATGGACCATTGCTTGGGCTTTTTGCTTTTGGAATGTTCACGAAATATTCAGTTAAGGATCGATGGGTGCCCCTGGTTTGTGTGGCTTCTCCGCTGCTTTCCTTCGTCATCAACATTTATTCTGCCGACCTTTTCTGGGGTTACAGGTTTGGATTTGAAATATTGCTTCTTAATGGGTTTTTGACATTTATGGGGCTGCTGTTTGTTTCCGGAAAGAAAAACTAACGAGCCACGGCTTTCTCTAATTCCGGCTTCATCACATCTGTCCAGATGGCATATCCCTTTTCATTCATGTGCAGATTGTCCTTGATAAATATATCCTGAAAGACCACGCCGCTGCTGTCGAGCATTTTGGATGCGGTGTCGATATAGTGGTATTTTTTTCGTTTTTTGATGAATGCCGCTATTTTCAAGTTGGCCTCCTGAATCTTCGGCCAGTAAGTCCAGCGGCTTATGGAAGGCTTCATTGAGATAAAATACAGCTGGGTTTTTGGCAGATTTTTCCTGAGGTATTGATGGAATGCCTTGAAACTGTGGAGGACATCATCTGAAGTGGTTTCGTCATTGGATATGTCGTTTTCACCGCAGTACAATACAAGGATGTCAGGTTTGTGTGGCAAAATTATTCTGTCAGCATAATAGATTACTTCAGGTATCGTAGAGCCACCAAAGCCACGGTTTATTACCTGTAGCGGTGCCATATCAGCATCCAGCGTTTTCCACATCCTGATGCTGGAGCTTCCTGTAAAAAGAACTGCTCCCGGCTTTAATCCTGCAATGCTGTCTTCGATCTCGAATTTCCGGATGTCAGACTCAAACTTTGGTAGTTTTTCCTGTGCAAAAAGCTGACTGTTTACCAGCAAGACTCCGAAGAATAATAGAATTCGATTCATAAGCTTTGAGCTAATTTTATGATGAAAGGTAATCATTAACCTTTAGTCCCAATATACTGCCTTTCATAGAAAAAGGGGGATAGTTCCGCTGGATTCTTCGTACCTTTTATTGCAAGGTACTGTATTAAACTCTTTAACCATATGACACCGCAAGCAAATATCGATCAACACAAACGGATACTCGGCACGCTGTATGTAGTATTTGGCCTGCTCAACCTAGTAATAGTTCTTATGATTGTCTTTATTGCATCTTCCATCATACCCATCTATGTGCATGAACAGGAAGTGCTCATGATTATCAATATTGTGAAAGTCGCGGTGATCACATTCACATCAGTGTTGTCAGCACCGGCCCTGATTGCCGGATTCGGATTGTTGTACAAAAAAGAATGGGCTGTAACACTGGCATTTATTATAGGAATAATCGGACTGTTGGGATTTCCGATATGGACATTCATTGGCATCTATTCCATCGTGGTTTTTGTGATGACACAAAACAGTCAAAAAACCAGGCAGGCTACTGATTTGATTTGAATCCATTAGCTTTTCTTTTCAGCCGGTAATAGATAAGATAGCCAAGAGCTAAGAGCGCCATAATCGCAGCGATGACGAAGGCTGCAAAGAAATTTTCCGGCTGGTTATTATAGGTATATCCGGATATCAAACCTCCAGCACCAATGCCGATCTCAAGCGCAATGAACATGGTGGCAAGTGCACGACCACGGTACTGATCATCGGCCAGATCGATAGTCCAGGCGTAAATGGCAGGACTGGTCAATCCGGTAGAAACACCGAAGATAAATGCACCTGTGTAAAACAACCACACTTCAGAACTAACTCCAAGGAAGAAAAGGGCCACTGATTGAAACACACATCCAACCATTAGAACTGGTACACGTCCTATTCTATCACTAAGCTTTCCGGAAATTACTCTTATGGCAATGGATGAAATGGTAAAAATGGCAAAAAATACCCCTTTGTTCATGATGCCGAGGTGTTTGCTCAGATCGGGTATAATAGTTAGAATTTCTCCATAAGCAAATGAAGTAAAGGCCATAGTGATTGCGGCAGGAAGGGCCTTTGGTTCAAGAATATCCTTTCGCCTGAGTTTCATCAGCGACATGGTGAACTGCTGCCTGATCATAAGTGTTTCAGGCATATTCAATACGACAATCGTGGATAGAATGGCCAGCACAGATGAAGCGTAGAACATCGGGTTGTACCCGTACTGCAATGCAATCCAACTGCCAAGAATTGGTCCGGCGGCCATGCCGAGACTGCCGAAAAGTCCAAGAATACCCATAGCTTCGCCTCGCCGGTGTATTGGTGCGATATCGCCGACATACGCTGAAGTTGCTGTTGGTTTGAAACCCGTGGACATGCCATGAATGACTCGCAAAGCAAAAAATCCAATAATCGATGTAACTAAGGGATACACGAAACCTACCACAATACATACCACCGCGCCATAAATAATGATTGGGATTCTACCGATGGTATCTGTAAGTCTCCCACTGAAAGGTCGGGAAATCCCAGCCATCAAAGTAAAAAGCGGAATGATAAGTCCCTTATGATCACCACCGCCTAATTCCGTGAGGAAATCAGGAAGTTCCGGAATGATGAGGTTGAAACTGGAGAAAAAGAAAAATGAACTTGCGCAAAGCAACCAGAATTTAGAAGTGTACAGTTTTCTGGAATCAGCAATCATGGGGATTGTTCAACTATTTTCGAGATGAAAATGACATAGGCGGTTCAATATATAGAATCTTATTGCGCTGAAACCTGAATCCCAAGAACGAATTATTTGCTATCTCAGGAATGAAAAAAACGCACTTTTTTTACTACCCGGCTTACTTAATACAATATCCACCTTTTCAGAAGTGACCAGACATCCATATCTGATTTTATTAAGCCAAGGCAATATCCTGGTTTTGAACGATTCTATTTTACCTGCCTCATCAACGATTTCGACCACTACCGGCAACTTTTCACTAATCTCCCAGAACTTCATGGAATGCACTACACTGCTGGAGCCATATCCCATAACTCCCTTAAGCACAGTAGTTCCCGCCAGTCCGTAACGCTTTGCCGCGAATACAAGCATTTCAAAAAGCAGATTGTTTTTGAACTTGTCGGTATTACTTATGTAGATACGCAGTCTCCGGGCTTCTCCTTGTATTTCCATTGTTAAAGAAGTTTAATAATCATATTTCCAAAATAAGTGGCTAGTAATCCCAGGAAAACACTTCCAGCGGCGTAAAAGGCCATGACAATAAAATTGCCATCCTTCATAAGCGCCATATTTTCTAATGAAAAAGTAGAAAAAGTGGTAAAACCGCCACAAAACCCCACGGTAAGAAACAACCGCCATTCCATTCCCGGATTGCTGGTCCTTTCAGATATTCCATAAAGCAAGCCTATGAGAAAGCAACCGGTGATATTGACAACGAATGTGCCCCATGGAAATGAAGAAATAACCGAATTTTGGATAGCTCTTGATGTCAGATAACGGGCCACACCACCAATGAAACTGCCACTGCCGATGAAAAGAAGTGTTTTGATCATTCTGTAAAAGTTGATTTAAAGTTAGTGAATCATTGGGAACAGAAAAGTAGAAATTAGGTGAAGTAGATGATTCACCTGAAAAACGTAACCGGAGTTTTATCTGGTACCAGTGGCGAGAGGAACAGAAAAAAAGAAAGTACTGCCAACACCTTCTTCACTTTCAACCCAGATTTTACCTTTATTGGATTCTACAAAATTTTTGGAAATAAAAAGTCCTAAGCCAGTACCGCGCTCGTTGGCCGTACCACGTGTAGTAAATGAATGAATCTGAAAAAGCAGTTTCTGGTTCTCTTTGGTCATACCGATGCCATTGTCCTTTACCGAAAACAAAATAGCATCATCTTTTTGTTCGCCCATTACCTGGATATGCCCACCGCGCATAGAGAACTTGATGGCATTGGAAATAAGGTTTCTTACTACAAGATGCATCATGTTAGAATCGGCCCTGGCGATAAGTGGCGGATCGATTTTGCATTCTAGCCGCACCTTTTTCTTTTCTGCCAGGGAACGTAAAAAATCGATGTTGTCCTCAGCGATCTCTTTCAGATCGAGGTTAATTGGTTTGGGGCTGATGCCCTGCATCTGACTTTTTGCCCAATTCAGTAGGTTATCCAGGAATATAGAGGTACTGTTGATTTTGTCGGTGAGTTCATTTGAGATAATGTTGAGTTCCTGTTCGTTGAGTGCTCCAACCTTGAGCAATGCCAGTGTACCTTTGAGGGAATTCAGTGGACTACGGAACTCGTGAGAAATAATAGAGAATAGCTTGTCTTTGATATTGTTCAGGTCTTCAAGTTCCAGTTTCTGCTGGCTTATTTCAATATTCTGGTGATTGATTTCGTCATTAAGTAAGGAAAGAGTCCGGTTCTTTTGCTCGATTTCCATTTTTTGGGCGGTGAGCAATTCATTGGCCCGTTGCTTATTGATATTTCCCCGATAGTAGATTACGGCGAGAAACACAGCCAGAAGAGAAATTACTGCAATGCCTATCCCGATGATTTTTTGCATTCTTATGGTGGCGGCTTTGCCTTCATTTTCTTTTTTTAGTAATTCATTTTCACGTTGGCGTTTTTCGTCTTCATACTTTGCCTGGATTTCAGCAATTTCCTTTTCCTTTTCGATGTTCAGCAGGCTATCTTTTAAATTATAGTATTGATTGGTGTACCAATATGCCTCATGGAATTTTTCCATTTTTGCGTAGCAGTCAGCCTGGTACTTGTAATTATCCATCAACAGGAAAGATGAACTTATGGCTCCGGCTTCTTCGATTCCTTGCTCGAAATAAGTTAACGCCTCTTCGTACTTCCCAAATTTGTAATAGGCTCGTCCAATGTTATTGGTGGCGTTGGCAACGAAGCGCATGTTATTCAATTCTGTAAATATCTCCCGTGCTTCCATAAGGTTTTTGATGGAGGCATTAAAATCTTTGGTATGCATATACACAAGCCCAAGGTTGTGCAGGATAGCGCCAACATCGCGCGTCAGATCGAATTTCTTTTTGATACCAAGGGCTTTTTTGTAATAATTTATTGCTTTGTCGAGAGAATCTATCTCGTAATATACCAGCGCCAGATTGTTGTAGACTGTTCCCTGGCGTTCCTCATTATTTGTCTTTAGGTAATAACCCAGCGATTTATTGTAGTAGGAAAGCGCTTCCGGAAAGTTCTCCGTATTGTAATATACACTCCCTATATTATTGGAGGCATCGGCGGCTCCGTCGATATAATTATTCGCCTCAGCCAGATTCAGGCTGGAAAAGAAATACTCTATGGAATTCTTGTAATCCTCTTCATTAAAAAATTGGTCTCCTATCACATTGAACACTCGGATGCTATCCTCAACACTCGCGCCGATAAGCATATTCCTAAGGCTGTCAACCTTATCTGATGCGCGTAAAGCGGTTGCGCTATAAATGAATGTTAATAAAATGAATAGATATCGCTGCATTCCTTAGTAAAAAAGCATAACAAGAAGCGCAAATTAAAACTTAATCCTTTGGTAATACATTAAATTTTATCAAAAACTGACACTACATGAGGTTTACTGCATATTAGTAAAAGTACACGAAATACATACTTTTATACTTTTCGGAACGCCGTCCAATTAGGATTCAATAATCCGGGCATGGATAGCACCATCAAATTGTCGAAGTGATTCACCTGTGCGGCCAGAGAAGAATGACCTGATTTCGGCTATGATAGAAAGTGCAATTTCCTCAGGAGTATTAGCGCCTATATCGAGACCGATAGGGTAATGGATTTTGGCCAATTCTTCAGAAGTAAATTTAATTTCATTGATTTCAGCTTCTCGAAGTATTTTTTGCGTTTTTTTCCGGCTGCCAAGAATTCCGACATATGGGGCCGGACTTTTTAACGCTAGGGGTAATTGGTCCTTGATATAGAAAAAATTGTGGGTAAGGAATACAACCGCAAGGTTCGGCGTATGATTGATGATCTTTCGGGCAGCAACTTCATCGATGATTGATATTTCATCAGCATACGGAAAGTTCCAGATCGGCTGAATCGGTTCAAACGAATCCGTGACCTGAATATTATAGCCTGGCTCATTGGCAATTCGCATCAGGGGTATGACGTGAAACACAGCTCCAAAAACAATAATGTTGATATTTGGTGCAAACACTTCGAGGAAAACCTTTATCTTATTCCCATTGATTTTATAGGTTTTATTCTTTGATTCGCCGGTATCCCTCACTTGCAGTAAATCGCTTTCTATAGCCGATTGCAATTCTTTAAGTGAAATTGATGACAATCCTGATGTATGCAGCCGCTCTCCAGCCTGCGCCAAAGTGATATCTTCTGAATAATACACGGTAGCCATTCCCTGTACTCCTGAGTAGTTTGCTGTTAAGTGCAGTTGCTGATAAACAGGATCGCTTTTGGCGTTGGTGATGGGTTCAATTAGTATTTCAAGCAACCCATTGCATCCATAACCCATACCAAACGCATTTTCGGCATTTTGCCGGGTATCATATTTAAAAAGGTGCTTCTCGCCAGTGCTCATCACTTGCTTGGCGCGTTCGATCACATCTCCTTCCAGGCAGCCCCCACTCACCGACCCAAACCAGTGACCATCTTCCAGGATTAGCATTCTTGCCCCGGTGCGCCGATAGGAGGAGCCGTGAACATTTACAACCGTAGCTAATGCGGTTTTAAGATTGTGGTCGGATGCTTTTTTCAGGTTTTCAAGGATGCTTTTTATTTCTTTCATGGCTGGTATGGTATTTTGATACTTTAAGTTCGCAATTATTTAAAACGATTAGTCATGGTTTCAAAAAAATCTTTTGTCATTTTTTGTCCATCGATATCTTTCGCGACATAGATTTTTCTCCGCGTGTTTTCTGGTGGTGTCTGGATTTCATCGACACGAACCCATTTTGGATTTAATACCATATAGACTACGGAGAGATCCCAGATGATACGTTCATGGTATCCGCCATCCATATGGTTCATCCATCGGTCGTACAAAAAGCCCCTTAAATCATCCTTCCCCTTGAAGTTCTTTGCCAACGTCTCACGATCCATTTTCATAGCTGCAGCAATATTTACAGGAACAATGTGTACTTCCAACTCCTTATTGTCGAGAACAACATTGATAGCATGTGGATCCATGAGGCAATTGAAGTCAGTCTTTTTCCAGTATTTCTCGTCAAAGTTGTACGTGGTACCCAGACAGAATAATTTCAAACGTGGTGCTATTTCAGGTGCAATGAGCAGGGCAGAAGCAACATTCGTAAGCGCACCAAGTGCGATGACAGTCAGTTTTTCGTTGTAGGGAAGGCTTTTGACAGTTTTTATAATATGGTATGCTGCGGCAGAATGCTGCGCTACATCTTGACCCCAGTCATATAGCCGGGCTTGGCTGCCCCTTGGATGCGGCATATTATCCATTTGCAGATACGAAAGGATGCGTTCATTGATCCGCTGGCTGTTTTCGAGTGTATTTCCTTCGGCCCAGTGGCTGTTTTGCCATTGGGTGCTGTTCAATCCGAGGATTTCAAACTCAGGAGCTATTAATGCCCTGGAGATTGCGAAAATATCATCCACTTCATTTCCAGTGTCTGCATCGATGATGACTTTTGTTTTCGCTGATTGAGAAATGGCCTGTGAAAAACTAACTATCAGGAGAGCGATAACAGGTAATAAATACTTCCGTAAAGACATCTATTATAAGTTTAAAAGAAACGAAAATATCGAGTTTTCATGACAATTAACCTTTTTAGTTAAAAAAAGCGACACATCGGTGTTATTAGCCAAATCTGCCGGTAATCATAATTCATGGTATTGTACATAGATACCAAGGAGAATGTGCCAAAATAAATAGTGGCCTAATCGCAAGGATAGAGATGCCAGAAAACCAGCTCTGTAGTAGTATATGCCTTGCATTAAATTCATCATAAAGCCGGTAATCAATGAATAAGCGATCAAGGAGAAATTTTCATTGGGCATTTGTTCCAGTGGTTCACGGACAGAAGTGAGCACTACTGCCGCATATAGGAAGTAACTGGCAAATTTAGAACTTGCGATTTTACCGCCCAGGTAGCAAATTATTGTCATTGGAATAAGGCGATAAAAAACTTCAATCTCAAAGGCCCCCGAAACGAATAGAAAAATAGAATACGGAAATGGCTGTAAAAACGGAGGTAGTTCGGCATATGGTTCAGGGTGAACGACCATTTTCCATACAATAATGTCCAGAATTCCAAAGACGGAACCGATCACGACAGGTATTAAGAATCGCTTCTTGTTTGTGACTTCTTCACTCCAGAAGTCCGGGAATCCTGCTTCCTGCTGGAAGAACAGAAAGGGTACCCCGACCAGCATTAAAAGAATATTACTAAAACTCCAGAGACGGATACCGGTATATTCTGTTTGTATCAGATTTCCATAAACTATTCCGACCACTGCAAAAATCACCAGTATCCCATAAGAAATAAGATTTTGTCTGGATGAGTTTTTCATTTTTTTCCTGCTTTTGAGTCAAGGAATGTCACATTCGCGATTCTAATGACAAGTGGTAAATTACCATCTGGGCCAAAACCCAGCGGTTTCGCAATACTGAAAAAAAGGCCCTCGGGGGTAATGGAGATGACAGGACTTAATGTTTTATTCGATGGATATTCAGTAGCGTTTTCCATTGTTCCAACAATTGCTACACGGGTATCTTTCGTGCCAGCCAAAGTCCTGAAGAGAAAGGCCTTTTCTTCCATTACCCTCCATTCCGGATCTTCAGTAAACACATAAACTGTCTTTCCGTCATCCGATGAGGCAAACCGGCTGCCATTTTCATAGTGGACAATCCATGGCTTCACGTCACAAATTGCCGATCTGTTCATACGATGCCATAATGCTACCTGGCGAAGAACCGCGTCCTGATCTTCAGGGATTTTTCCATACGTGTTTGGCGAAAAGGATAGTAAAAAGTTTCCTCCTTTGGAGCGGGTTTCAATCAGCAATCTTATTATTTGTTGTGCATCACGCAATTTTATTTCCGGATCCCAGCGGCTGCTGGTTGTAAGTGAAAAGCAACCGGTCCACTCTTCCGGAAAGTCTTTCTGTGGAACATAATTTTCTGAAATCATCATGGCTCCACCGGTGATAACGATTTCAGGGGCCATGTTCCAAACATGGTTTGCCACAAGGATATTTCCCCAATCACTCCTTTCATCAATATATAAAAGGTCAATTGATCCATAGTTGGTGAGTAATTCTGATAGTTGCTGCTTATTGATTTCCCACAATGCTGTATTTGTGGTCGAGGAGGATTCTGGTGATTCTCGGCTGAGTTGATAACCCTGTTTGTACATAAAATGAAAGTCGTCCGGCGAGAAATACAAACCAATGGCAATCCCTTGATTCCTGAATGCATTGATAGTTTCTTTCAGAATATCTTTGCCATATCCTGAATTCAGGACGTTGAACTCGGTTGTTTTTGTATCCCACCAACAAAAGCCATCGAATCGCTTAGCCGTAATCAAAATATATTCAATTCCAGCAAACTTGGCCAAAGCAGCGATCTGCTCTGGATCAAAGTCTTTTGGATTGTAGGTTTCTGGTAAATCTGCGAAATACCAGTCCTGATATTCCTTTGATGATGCATTTAGCCTTTCCATTGCTTGATTCCCGACATGGCTTTCGAACGAAAAATCCAGATGAATGCCAAGGCCGCGACTCGCGTACCATTCCTTGCGTTCAGGTTTGTTCCGGTCTATTGTTATCTTTTGCGAATAAGCCGAGACGGTAATGAGGAATAATAGTGTGAGTGCGGTCAGGTATTTGGTTGCCATATCTTCACGTTGTAATTAGTCATTATATGTGCTGACGAACACATTTTTCAATGGTGCATATGTGTTTTTGCCAGTTTCAAGATAATAATATCTAGCGAAAAAAAGCGTCAGTTTGGCTCGGTTTTAAAAACTCAGGATGTATCACTTAGCATTCAAATAGTCATCAAAATAGGTCAAAACTCCATAAGTTACTTAGGCACTAGTTCGGAGACGCCTGATTGTGCTTTAGTTTTATCTTAATAACTTTACCATAATTCATGAAGACAAATTTTTTAATACTCAGCACTTACCATGGGATATAAGTGATTATTAATAAGGGAAAACTATTGGAGGCGCATGGTTAGAATTCTCGTACTTTTTTGTGTAACGACCGGCATGGGTATTAGTGCATTTTGTCAACAAATTGTAATAAATGAAGTACAGTCGAGCAATATCACTACCATTTTTGATCATACAGGGAATTCGCCCGACTGGATAGAAATTTACAATCGGGGGTCAACCGAGATTAATTTGAGTAATTATGGTTTGTCGGATGATCGTAGCATTCCTCAAAAGTGGACGTTTCCATCGATAAGTTTAAAGCCGGGGGAATTCCTCTTGGTTTTTGCATCAGGACTTGATTTGAAAAAAGCGCCACTGCATTGGGAGACAGTTATCGATAAGGGAGCTTACTGGAAGTATTTAGTTCCAGCTGGTGAGGTACCCGCAGCCTGGGTCACCACTGCATTTAACGATTCCGGATGGCAGGAGGGAAGGAGCGGTTTCGGCTATGGTGATAACGATGATTCTACTTCGGTCAATCCCACAATTTCAGTATTTCTCAGGAAAAAGTTTACCGTTTCAAATCCCACCAACGTGCAACAGGCATGGTTACATATGGATTATGACGATGGATTTATTGCTTATCTTAATGGAACAGAAATAGCCCGGGTCAATGTAGGTAATTCTGTAGCTATACCACCAGTTAACCAGCCTGCTCTTGGAAATCATGAAGCATTGATGTATCAGGGTTTGCCGCCAGAAGCATTTCACATCGATTCGGTTTACAAATATCTACAGCCTGGTGATAACGTATTGAGTGTGCGGGTATTTAATCAGTCCCTAGGTTCGTCGGATTTAACCGCCATTCCCTTTTTAAGTTTTGGTTATCAGGATGAAACAGGCATGCCATTGCATCAATCAGATTACTTCGATATACCTCAGGTTGGTCTTCATACGAATTTTAAAATCGACAGCGATAACGATAGCCTTTATCTCGTCAGCGCCAACGGGTCCATTATCGATTCAGTGTTGACCGTTATCCCTTTTAATTACTCTTTTGGCCGTCGGTTGGATAACATGGCTGTTTGGGCATTTTTCACAGAACCGACACCATCCAAAGCAAACACGACAACTGCCTATGAACAGACGACTCAAGGGGAAGTGAATTTTTCAATTTCAGGTGGATACCATATAAGTTCCATATTATTGGAGCTGAAAACCGATAATCCGGCAGACAGCATTTTTTATTCATTGGATGGCTCGGAGCCTGGTTCTACATCATTAGTTTATACTGCGCCAATTGGGATTAACAAAAATGTCGTAGTTCGGGCGAGAACTTTGAAGAAGGGCTATTTGCCAGGGCCTATTTATATTCAATCGTATATTCTTGGCGTAAAGCATGATTTACCTATAGTAACTATAACTACCTCACCAGACAACCTTTGGGATCAAGATTATGGCATCTACGTAAAAGGAAAAAATGCCTCGGTAGATTTTCCATTTTTCGGAGCCAATTTCTGGCAGGATTGGGAGCGTCCGGCCAACCTCACCATGTATGAGCCAGACGGAAGTATGGCCTTCCAGATCGATGGGGGAATAAAGATTTACGGAGCTTACAGCAGGGGCAACGATCAGAAATCACTGGCTTTTCATACGCGTAAAGCCTACGGCGGTGATATTATTGAGTATAAAATATTCAATGATCAGGATCTGAATAATTTTGAGAGCCTGGTAATGCGCAATTCCGGCAACGATTTTAATAATACCATGATGCGTGATGCGTTGTGCAATATGATTGTACGCGATCTCGGATTGGATCAAATGGCCTACCGGCCTGCTGCCGCTTACCTGAATGGTGAGTATTGGGGGATTTTGAATATTCGCGAAAAAATCAATGAAGCATTTCTGGCTTCTCATCATGGGGTAGACCCTGACAATATAGAAATTCTTGAGAACAATGGATCACCGATTGTTGGTTCTTCAGATCACTACAACGCCATGATGAATTTTATAACGAACAATAATCTGGCTGTAAAGGACAATTACAACTTCGTGAAAAAGCAGATGGATATCGATAACTATTTAAAGTATCTCGTTGCCCAGATATTCATTGATAATCGTGACTGGCCGGGGAATAACGTAAAGTATTGGCGAGAGCGGTCAACCGCTGGAAAGTGGCGTTGGATCTTATTCGATCTGGACTTTGGGTTTAATATTTGGGCCAATGACAATCAAAATTTTAATACGTTGTCCTTTGCTTTGGAACCAAATGGTCCCGGTTGGCCAAACCCGCCCTGGTCCACGCTGCTATTCAGAAAATTGATAGTGAATCAATCTTTCAGGAATGATTTTATCAATTGTTTTGCTGATAATTTAAATACCACTTTCGAGCCGCAAGTATTGCTTCAAACGATTGATAAGCTAAAATCCGCTATCGACACAGAAATGCCGCGGCACATGGCTCGATGGGGTGGAAATATGAATTACCGCAATGAACGACTTGAGGCTATGCGTCAATTCGCCAGAGCAAGGCAAACAGTAGTACGGCAAAATATCAGGTCGCAGTTTTCGCTGACTGGATTGTACACTTTGAAAATTGCTGTTTTAGGCCAGGGTTCTGTGCAGGTCAATACCATTCAGCCCGATTCATTTCCGTGGTCAGGATTGTATTTTAATGGAATCCCAATAAATATAAGGGCTATCCCTGCACCTGGTTACCGCTTTGTGCGATGGGATGGAAGGCAAGTGCAACCTGGAGAGTTGCTTACACTTGCTGAGAGCACTAATCAGGATATTACAGCGATTTTCGAGCCAACTGAAGTCAATACAGATGATGTGGTGATCAATGAAATAAATTATAATTCCAGTGAATCGTTCAATGTTGGCGATTGGATAGAATTACTCAACATCAGCGATCGCGATATAAATATTTCCGGCTGGCGACTGCTTGATGGAAACGAAAATGAATATATTTTTCCCTCGGGAACTGTCATCGAACGTGGCAATTTTGTGGTGATTTGTAAAGATTGTAAAGAGTTTACAGCTCGCTTCCCTGATGTGCGCATTGTTCAAAAAGAATTAGAATTTGGATGGAGAGCTGGAGAGGATTGTGTGACACTTTTGTCTTCCGACTACAAGCAAATTGATGAAGTCTGCTACACCGATGTTGCGCCATGGCCTATGGAGCCAAACGGTAATGGTTCAACTCTATCATTGATCGATGCAAACAGTAAGAATGACGTCGCAGAAAATTGGCAGGCCTCACCGGAAAATGGTACACCAGGAGCCCGGAACCATATGATCACGGGAATCAATGATAATCCATTCAATGAAATATTAGTATTCCCAAATCCGGCAAAGGAAATAGTTCAAGTTACTATGACTACTGAAGTAAGTGGTCGACTAATGGCACATATTACAGATATGGCAGGAAGGCAAACCGTCCTGGCCGATCACCTGCCACTCAGTCCCGGTATGAATGAACTGACTTTTAACCTGCCTGACTTCCAACCTGGAGTTTACATCATCACCTTAACTCACGGAGAAAATACATTTCGCAATAAATTAATAATCAAACCAAACTGAAGTGGTCTTCACAGGCGTGAGTTGAGAAGATTTAAAATATGCGCCATGTGATGATTCCCATGCCATGCATACAAACCAACTACCCTTGATAATTTGAACTCACTTTTCGACTCTGGGTGAATGTAGCTTTTTTCAAAGTCTTGCGAAGACATGCTCCGCATTAATGTTACCCATCGGGCATGAACCGCTTCCAGCAATCGAACCGAAAGATTTACATCTCCATGCAGTGCATCGGGTAAATTGGCCCAATCTACCTGATTATAGGCTTTTATTACGGGTGTATTTTCGGTGAGGGTCCATCGAAAGCGGATGTAACTATTGATGTGGCTATCGGCCAGGTGATGGACAACCTGACGAACTGTCCAGCCTTCGGGCCGATAGGGTGTGTCAAGAGTTTTTTCGGTAAGTCCATCTAAAATTCTTCTGAGCGTTGATGGCATTTGCTCGATTTCTGTAATCCATGACTGGATAGTTTGCGGAGTAATGACATCCGGTGGCACAAACTTGCCAATTGGGTATTTTAATTGCTCTAATTCCATGGCTAAAATTTTTTTACAGTTTTATAAATATCTTCCTTCGATATAAAAATAATGCGAATAAGTAACAAAAACCCAGAAAGAGAAGTGCATAAAATAGGCTTGCGAGTTTTGGTGGAATCCCGGCAGTTGATTGTAATTCCATAATCCAGCCAACAAATGAATATCCGCCAATTTTCACACGGTGAAACAAATCTGGAATAAGTCCCGCCAACACGTAAACGGCGATGGCATTGGCACCAAAAATGAGTCCCGGCTTCACCCATTTATTTATTTGTAAGATATCAACAAAGAATATAAGGACCGCCAACGTCATGGACGCTGCTCCGGCGGTATAAAGTACAAATGAGCTTGACCACAAATTTTTATTAATCGGAAACGTCCAATCCCAGATACCCCCGATCAAAAAGGCTAAAAACCCAAGCGTAAATAGCCAAATTATCTTTCTTTCGATTTGAAGTTTTGAAACTATCAAAATTCCGGCGAGCATTCCGGCAATGCCTGTCACAATGGATGGTAACGTGCTAAATAGTCCTTCAGGATCCCATGTCCCCTGCCATTTGCGTCCTGGTAATAATATGTTGTCGATCCAGGCGGCAATATTATTTCCTGGCTCAAGGCTGGTAATTCCAAGCCCCGGCACAGGAACAAATGCCATTACTAGCCAATAAAATACGAGTATCGCAGAGCCTATCCTGGCCAGTGATTTCCATTCAAAATTCAGGTATAAAAAGGAGCATATTAAGAATACAATGGCAATTCGTTGCAAAACGCCGGCAATCCGCAAATCTGCAAAATCAAAATCAGGACAAAGATTTAGAAAAATTCCAACAGCAAAGATTTTCAATGACCGGAAGATAATTTTCCTATAGATATCCGGTTTGTCAACCCCGAGCGCAAGTCGCTTTGAATAAGCAAGTACAATGGAAACACCAACGATGAAAAGAAAAAATGGAAAGACCAGGTCGGTTGGAGTCAGGCCATTCCACTCAGCGTGTAGCAAAGGGGGATACACATGATCCCATGATCCTGGGTTATTCACCAATATCATCAAAGCGATAGTGAAGCCACGAAATGCATCGAGTGATAGCAGTCTACCTGATGTTGCATCCTGTGCGCCAAGGTTTGAAGCCTGTTTAGCCATTTGAATTAAGTATCTAAATCGACTTTAAAAATACGGTGATTATTCAACTCGGCAATTATTTATTCACCTGTATTGATCCCGGCTCGATGTTTTTTAATTGAAGGTTAAGCGAAAATTTCGTTTGTGAGTTGGGATATGCAATTAAAAAAAGTGTCAATATGGCGCACTAATGCAGTGGATCACGTAATAACATGACATAAGGGCGCATTTATTCGCTCAATTGCCGTTGAATAAAGCAATTAAGTGTGTGGTACGCAGATTGCAAAAGGGACATAATGAAACGAAAACTTGTATAACTAAAATAATTAAAGCTATGACACTTATTAAAAGAAGCACAAACATGTTCCCGGTGGTGCCAACGTTTTTTGATGATTTTCTCATGAAAGATCTCCTCGGATTATCGGCCACCAACAGACCCAATAGTTCATATCTCCCACCTGTGAATATCAGGGAAAACGATATGGGCTATCATTTTGAAGTATCTGCACCAGGATTCAAAAAGGAAGATTTCAAAATAGAGCTGGAAAATGACGTACTTTCTATCTCTGCAGATGTTGAGAACAAATCAACACAAACCGTAGAAGGTTACATTCGCAGAGAATATCAGCTAGCGTCATTCAAAAGAACTTTCTCCTTACCAGAGAATCTGATAGATACCGAGAAAGTCGCAGCCCAGTATGTCGAAGGTGTTTTGTACATTACACTTCCTAAAAAGGAGGAAGCAAAGCCAAAACCAGCGCGCACCATCGCAATTGGCTAAACAAATAATTTCTGAATTTAGGACGGCTGCCATATGGTAGCCGTTTTTTTTGTTATGAAAAGGCGACTTATGGTTTATTAATTAAATGAAAGGGGGCATATTCGCAGCGTGCATTTATTAAGTCAATGAGTAAGAATATAAAAAAACCTACCATTTTAGTTACCGGAGCCAATGGCCAACTTGGATCTGAGTTGAGGATGTTGTCTGCAGAATCGCCTTACCACTTTATTTTCACTGATGTTGATGACCTTGACCTCACCCAAAGAGAGTCGGTTTTAGCATTTTTTAAGGAGCGAAAGATCGACTATTGTATTAACTGTGCCGCTTACACCGCCGTTGACAAGGCTGAGGCAGATAGTGATTTGGCCTTTAAAATCAATGTTCTTGCTGTTGAAAACCTGGCCATGGCCTGCGAACAAAGTGAAACCGTCCTGATTCACATTTCAACGGATTTTGTATTCGACGGTCGTTCCTACTTACCAATAACCGAAACAGATGAACCTTGCCCGATTAGTATTTATGGTCAGACAAAACTGGAAGGAGAGAGGCAGGCGCTTACAACTTGTACCCGTACTATTGTTATAAGGACCTCCTGGCTTTACAGCACTTTTGGAAATAATTTTGTCAAAACTATGCTGCGAATTGCCGAAACCCGACAGGAAGTAAACGTCGTCTTTGACCAGATAGGCACACCCACCTATGCTGCTGATCTGGCAAAAGTGATGATCGGAATGATTGATTTTGGAGTTGCGGGTGGGCTTATTGAAAAGCTCGGCATTTATCATTACAGTAATGAAGGCGTAGCGTCTTGGTATGACTTTGCCACAGCAGTATTTGAAGAAAAATACGTCCAGATAAAGGTGAATCCTATTCTTACTTCAGGATATCCACTACCTGCAAAACGACCTCATTTTTCCGTTCTGGATAAAACTAAAATTAAATCTGTTTTTGGAATAAGTATCCCTCACTGGCGAGCGAGTCTCAGGATTTGTCTGTCAAAAATGGAAAATTAGGGGTTTATTTTTTATATGCAGGCAATTCATCAAGTAGTTCAGCGATGGCTTTTTTGCATATTGTATCAAATAACTTCAACTGATTTTCGACAGAAGCAATTTGCCGTTTTTTGGCATTGTCTTCAATCTCTACAACAAGGTCTTTTAATTCATGAATTCCCATGAAAGTTATGGACGGCTTTATCTTGTGAATTAGGTTGGCAACATCGTCGTATTGGGCATTTTTAAAGTGAAACCACACATTTTCCATGTCTTTCGGAATCTGTGTAATGAATGATTGTATTAAGTCTGCAATGAAATTTGAGTCATTTTCACTCATTTCTTTCAAAAAGGTGAGGTCGATCGATTTGGTACCGATGGGCTGTTGTTTTATCAATGGCGCAACTTTTTTTGTGAAGCCTTCGAGGTTCATGTTGGAAACGATCTTTGTCTTGAGTGTTTCTGGCAGAAATGGTTTTGAGATATAATCATTCATTCCGGCCTGAAGGCACTTTTCATCATCTCCTTTAATGGCATTGGCCGTGAGTGCTATAATAGGCACATTCGATTTTGGCGGTTTAAAATTGGTTCTTATAAACTTACTTGCCTCAAAGCCATCCATTACCGGCATCCTTACATCCATAAGGATGAGATCATAGTCATGATCTTTGAGCTTTTCTAAAGCGATTAGTCCGTTTTTGGCTTCATCAGGTACACAGTTCCAGTTTTGGAGGATTTTCTTAGTATAAAGTATATTCACTTCGTTATCCTCAACCAAAAGGAATCTGTATTTGGACAAGTCAAGTTTCGAAGATTTATCTTCCGTTGATGTGGTAGTATTACTTTCAGGCAAATCAGCTTCGGTTCCAATGTCGAAAGACAATTCCACAGTAAATTTTGCCCCTTTCGATGGCTTGCTTTCTACCTTGATGCTTCCCCGTTGAGCATCAACGAGTTGTTTCACAATAGCTAATCCTAAACCTGTTCCACCAAATTTTCGATTGATGGAAATATCACCCTGTTCAAAATTTTCAAAGACCTTTTCGATTTTGTCTTCGGGTATTCCGATTCCTGAATCATCGATAATAAACTGAAAACGGCCT
This sequence comes from Cyclobacteriaceae bacterium, assembly GCA_041750735.1. GTDB lineage: Bacteria > Bacteroidota > Bacteroidia > Cytophagales > Cyclobacteriaceae > JAAUQL01. The sequence continues at coordinate 2,806 of JBGSYX010000620.1, read as the reverse complement.
TTACCTTCATTTTCCGCGATTTTTAACGCATAGACCTTAACAAAACCACGTCTGGTAAATTTTACAGCATTCCCGATAAGGTTAGAAAGTATTTGGTTCAATCGCACAGGGTCACCAATAAGTACCTGGTCAATGTATGGATCAAAATGCAGTGTTATGGATATTCCTTTCTGTTTTGAAGCGTAACTGAACGAACTTATCAGTGTACTAATCATGGATTTCAAGTTAAATCCTATGCGTTCAAATTTCATGTTGCCGGTTTCTATCGCCGATAAATCCAGTATGTCGTTGATGATCACCTGAAGGTTTTGCGATGAAATCTTGATGGCCGTGAGATACTTTTTTTGCTCTTCCGTGGCTGGAATTTCCTCTAATAAATTTACCATGCCGACAATTCCATTGATCGGTGTGCGGATCTCGTGGCTCATGTTAGCCAGAAAAAGTTCTTTTGCTTGTTTGGCCTTGACAATTTCGTCTGAATGCTTTTTCCGTTCGGTAATATCCACTGATATCCCAAGAATATTCACATTGCCCTCCTTGTCCGGAAGCGGCTTTTTCGTCGTGGAATACCATCTTTCTTCACCTGAATTCAAAATTACGGATTCTTCATATTCAATCGTTTCGCCATTTGCCAATACCCGTTCGTCAATGTCAGAATTGAGTTTTTCTTCGAAAAGATAATTATCCGGCTTAGCTATTCCTGTAAGCAGTATTTGACTGAGTGATGTGTCAAACATCCGGGCGACCGCCTCATTTACAAGTAGAAATTTTCCTTCTTTGTCTTTAACATAAATATAGTTTGGGACGGCATTGAATATTTGTTCGTAAAACTTCTTTTGGTCATCAATAATCCTGCTTGCCTGGATGTTTTGCGTAATATCCACCGAAAATCCAACCAAAAGCTCTTTTTCTCCCTGTATTTCGATTGATTTTATTCCCGTAAAAAAATGGCGTTTTCGATCACCTATTTCAATCTCATGTTGTGAGAGCTTTTCTTTTCCGGTATGACGAATTTCTATTTCTTCGTCATTGAGGGTTTTGGCGGATTGTTCCGGATATAAATCAAAAACGGTTTTGCCTATGGCATCCCTGGATTTTATGCCTGTTGAATCCTCAAGATTTTTATTGATATAAATATATCGTCCCTGATCATCCTTCATGTAGATATTCACTGGCAGATAATCAAATATCTGGTTCATGAAGTTCTTCTGGTTTATTAACTCCAGTTCGGCCTTTTTATGGCTTTTTATCTGGAGTGCCTGATAGTTTATCTGGTTCCAGGTGCGGGCAAACATATTTCCTGCAAATAGAAAAAATTCAATTTTTTCCTCATCAAAATAATCCGTTTGCTTTGAATAGATATATAGTATGCCGGTGGGTTCATTGACCGGGTATAAGGGCAGCAAAATTTCAGAACCCTTTAATGATGGATTTAGCAATGGCATAGTATTGCTTTTTCTCTCAACGGCACTATTATTATGACATTCTATTTTGCCAGCTTTGATAAATCCATAAAAGAGTTTTTCAACGAGGGCTTTTTCCAGGTTTATGTTACTGATGTGATTCAGATAATTACTGGATGTAACAGCGAAGCTTCCATCTTCCCAATTGTACCGGAAGAGTGCAAAAAGTTCTATTTCCGTAAATACCTTGCTGAATATATCGCGAATTCCTCTAGAGAAATCAGCTGGTGTGTTGATAAGGAAAAGTAATCGCGAGAAATCGTTGATTAGCCTAAGCTGGTTTGATTTCCAATTAGTTAGCATCGTCCCAAATACCTAATTGACCCCCATCTCTTTCAAGTAACGATAAATTGATGACTTGCCAATGTCGAGTAATTTGGCGACTTTCAAAACGTTTCCGTCGTATTTATCCAGCGTGTGTCGAATAATGCGGAATGTATATTCTTTCAATGTTAGGTCTTCCATCACCAATTTATTCTCGTCGATCAGACTGCTGAATTTCACATCATCTTCTTCAATTTCATTTGAATTGGCCAATACTGCTGAAAGTTCTACGATCGATTTTAATTCGCGCACATTGCCAGGGTATTTATATCGAAGAAGTTTTTCCTGAGCCTGGTGCGAAAACTTCAATTGTTCCATACTGTTTTCCCGACAAAATTCTTTTAGAAAATGCTTGGCAAGGATAATGATGTCATTATCACGTTCCCGCAATGGGGGTAAATGTACCGGCAAGCCAAGTAAACGGTAGTATAGGTCTTCCCGGAAATTGCCCTTTTTCACCTCTTCGGCGAGATTACGATGGGTGGCAACGATAATCCGCACATCGAGTTTAATAGTGCTATTGCCGCCAATCCTTGTTACTTCTTTTTCCTGAATTACGCGAAGTAGTTTTGCCTGTAGGCTTAGATCCATTTCACCAATTTCATCCAGGAAAATCGTACCATTCATCGCTTCCTCAAATTTGCCGATTCGTCTGGTTACAGCTCCGGTGAAAGAACCTTTTTCATGGCCGAATAATTCACTTTCAATCAATTCCCTGGGAATTGCTGCAATATTTACCGGAACAAAAGGCCCTTTTTTTCTCAACGAATTATAATGAATGGACTTAGCTATAAGTTCTTTACCGGTTCCTGTTTCACCAGTAACGGATACTATGATACTGGTGTTTACTGCCTTTTCAAGAAGGGAAAATACCTTTTTTATAGCCTTGCTTTTCCCGATGATGCTTTTTTCAAATTCATATTTTTCCGATAACTCAGTACGCAGACTGATCACTTCCTCAGCGAGGGTCATGTTTTTCCGGGCATTATTTATCGCGTTGAGCAATAAGTCTTTGGTGT
>JBGSYX010000619.1:0-48731 GCA_041750735.1 Cyclobacteriaceae bacterium | reverse complement strand
GGCGAATCGCGTTGGGCGCTCCTCAATCACTGATCTTGTCATGTTTTCGACTGTATGAAAATACTGGTCTACCGTATTTCCATTAAGACCTTGACCTTTTACGGCGTATTTCCTAAACTCTTCGCGATTTAGTTGTTTATCTATCATTTATTTATTGTTTTCAAGTGCAATTACACAAAAATAAAAAAAAAGCCCTTTGGAAAAAGGACTTTTGCAAATTGAGTTTGCCAGCCCCGTTTAGGCTTCCGCTACTTTGTTGAATTCCTCGCGGGTAACCTTCTTGATTTTCAGGTTTGCGTTTTGTTTTACAATATCCATAACGCGCTCTGTATGAACCTGGTTGTATACATTCATATAATTCTGGCCGTCCTTCTGTTGTAGGTAATTTGCCGCAACAGCTTCGAGATTTTTAGACATTTCTTCAGTGACTTCCGCAATACCGAACTGACGAGCAAACATCCTTATGGTTTGCGCAACAACATCAGCATATTCAATTTTGATATCATTGTCACTGGCAATACGATTCTTTAAAAGGGTCCATTTCAATTCGCGCAGATATTGCGAAAAGTTTGTCTCGATACTATCATCATTCAACTCAGGATTAGTTGCCTGAATCCATCGCTTATAAAAAGCCTCGGGTATATTGATTTCCACTTCATTCAACAAAGCCTTCTGGAGTTCATGTGTCAACAGATATTCACTGTCGGCAGCATGATTTTCCTGAAATATTTTCTTGTATTCAGCAATAAATTCTTCTTCAGTCTTCACTTTACCTTCACCAAAAATCCTGTCAAAAAATTCCTGGTTCATTTCGGCAGGCTCAACATGATTGATGTTTTTGACTGTAAAGGTAAATTCTCCTGTAAGCTTTTCAGCCTCAGTGGTAGATAAATCTGTTGCCACCTCAAGGTCATTCAAAGCTTCAAAAAGTTTCTGAATGTCCACCTTTACTATGTCATCCTTGGATATGCCGATGAATTTCTTCTGGCTTTTTTTGTTTACGGCTTTGATATCGACAAGACAGTCCTTGGAAAACAGTGAAGATTCCTGAGCCAGAGTTCCGAAAACCGAGTCAGTCTCCCCGCTTACAGCAGGATTGGTCATTTTACCGTACCGTTCCTGAAGCTCACCTATTACTTTCTTCAAATCCTTTTCATTGACCTCAATCTCATATTTCGTCACTTTTACCTTCAGGTCATACTTGAAATCATCTACAAGGCCGACTGAATATTCAAAGTCAAAATCCTTTTGAGTATCCCAGTCGATATCGATCATTTTATCATTGTTGGGCAGTGGATCTCCAATGATTTTTATATCATTTTTCTTTATGTACTCCTTGAGCGATTCTACCAGAATCTCATTGATCTGCTCCACCTTGATGGACTTTCCATACATTTTTTCTATAAGGCCCATGGGTACTTTTCCCGGTCTGAAACCTTTGATCTGAGCCTGCTTACTGTAGGATTTGAGTTTTTCTTTCAGTTTTGATTGATAATCACTTTCCTTTAGGCTAACTTTAATTACGGCCTCTGTGCCTGCGTTTTTCTCTAATAGAATGTCCAAGAGTATGACGTTTAATTTGTTAATAATAAAAACCCTCAACGACGCTTTTTACTTCGCGGCTTTGAGGGTCTTAAACTGTGCGGATGAAGGGACTCGAACCCCCATGCCTCGCGGCGCTAGATCCTAAGTCTAGTGCGTCTACCAATTTCGCCACATCCGCAATGACAAAAAAAGGAGTGCAAAGGTATGCAAATAATATTTATTGTCAATTAATGAAAATTCATTTATTTCGATCAACAAATATCGCTTTATGACGGAGCAAGAGTTAGAGCAGGAGAAAAAAGAGATTATTTCGAGATACGGTAGACTGCTTCGACACGCAAAACCCATCCTCAAAGACAATGATGCCAAGCTAATCAAGCGGGCATTTAATATGTCGCTTGAAGCGCATAAGAATATGCGTCGAAGGTCTGGCGAGCCATATATCTTTCATCCTCTCGCCGTTGCGCAGATTTGTGTTGAGGAAATCGGCCTTGGCACCACGTCGATTATTTGTGCACTTCTGCATGATGTTGTGGAAGACACCGAGTTGGAGATTGAGGATATAGAGCGTCATTTTGGTAAAAAAGTCGCCAAGATTATCGATGGCCTCACTAAAATAGCTGGTGTGTTTGATCACGGAACTTCTGAGCAAGCTGAGAATTTCCGCAAAATGCTTCTCACGCTCTCAGACGATATGCGCGTGATATTGGTGAAACTTGCAGATCGGCTTCACAACATGCGTACACTTGACAGTATGCCTCGTCATAAGCAGATCAAGGTATCTTCCGAAACGATGTATTTGTACGCACCTCTGGCACATCGGCTTGGCCTGTACGCCATCAAATCAGAGCTCGAGGATCTACAACTCAAATACAAGGAGCCTGAGAAATACAAAGAAATCACAGAAAAGATTAGCGCTTCCAAAGGCGCCCGCGACAGGTTTGTCCGCAATTTTATTAATCCAATACAAAAAGAGTTAACTAAAAGGGGATTTGGATTCACCATAAAGGGACGGCCAAAATCCATCTATTCCATTTGGAATAAGATGACATCACAGGAAATCCCCTTTGACAAAGTTTATGACCTCTTTGCCGTACGTATCATACTAAACCTCCCTCCTGAACTGGAAAAAGCAGGATGTTGGCAGGTATATAGTATAGTCACTGATTACTATCAGCCAAACCCTGATCGGCTCAGAGACTGGATCAGTACGCCAAAATCTAATGGCTACGAATCGCTTCATACGACGGTAATGAGCAAAACCGGAACATGGGTGGAAGTGCAAATCAGAACCACACGTATGGATGAAATCGCTGAAAAAGGGTATGCGGCCCATTGGAAATATAAAGAAAAAGATAGCGCTTCGCATGAATCAGGTCTCGAGACATGGATCACAAAGGTGCGGGAAATGCTGGAACGGGATATTTCATCTGCCATCGAATTCGTTGACGATTTTAAACACAACCTGTTTAACGAAGAAATCTTCGTTTTCACACCTAAAGGCGAATTGAAAAAACTACCCAGGGGAGCAACAGCCCTTGATTTTGCTTTTGAAATCCACTCAGAAATCGGCGCAAAATGTATCGGTGCCAAGGTGAATCAGAAACTGGTCCCGATAAACTATAAACTTAAAACCGGCGATCAGGTAGAAATTCTAACCTCAAACAAGCAAAGACCAAATGAAGGTTGGCTGAAATTTGTGGTAACATCCAAAGGCCGGACGAGGATCAAGGACGAATTAAAGGAACAGAAAAAAAATGCGGCTGCAGAAGGTCGGGAGATTGTACGGCGAAAATTCAAACAGTTAAAACTCGACATCAACAGCGAAAATATTGATAAACTGCTTAATAAATTTGGACTTCGATCTGCGCTTGATCTGTATTACCTCATTGGTAAAGGGAAGATCGATCCCCGTGACCTCAAGAAAATAAAGGATTCAGAGGAAAAGCCAAAAAAACCACCATCTCCCCAGATCTCGGACACCGAATCTTTCGAAAGGAAGTTAAAGGAACTCACCGGTGAAAAGCGCGATCAGTTGCTCATCGGGGAAGATATGGATTTTGTCGATTATTCATTGGCTCCATGTTGCAATCCGATTTCAGGTGATGATGTTTTTGGCTTTGTTTCGACCCATGAGGGAATAAAGATTCACCGCATCAACTGCCCTAATGCCACCGAATTGCTCTCCAAACATGGCCATCGGGTGGTTAAAGCAAAATGGGCTTCAAAGACCGAAGTGTCCTTTCTTGCAGGTCTTAAAATCCGTGGTACCGACAGAGTCGGGCTCATGAACGATGTTACGCGGATCATCTCCAATGAATTGAAGGTGAATATGCGATCTGTTTCCATTGAGAGCGAACATGGTATTTTTTCAGGTAGGATTCAGCTGTATGTCCATGACACAAAGCACCTTGAGGTGCTCATGAATAAACTCGAAGCAATCGATGGAGTTGAAGAAGTTGGCCGCTTTGATATACACTGAAAAAGCTTGAACCAATCGTCATATTGCCTTTGATTTAGTGTAGCAATTTCTAAATTTGCAACGCATTCAGGTTAAATAAACATTCAATATCAAAGGCGTCATGACATATAAACATAATATCATCAACGGGGTATTGTCGTTGGTACTAGAAGGCGACTTAATTGGTGAAAATCATGGACCTGAATTGATTTCTATTGCAAATGATGCAATAAACAATGAGGTTGATTCTTGCGCTATTGACATTAAGAATGTTCGGTATGTGAATAGCAGCGGCATTGGAGTATTAATCACAATTCTTACAAAATTCAGAAATAAAGGCGGGGAAGTAGTTTTAGTTAAACCCTCGGAATCAGTTCATAAGCTATTAGTAATAACCAAGCTCAATTCCATTTTTACTATTGTATCAGACCTCGATCACGCCTTAAAAGAACTTATTAAATCATAAATTATGAAAGCGGACGTAATTCTTGGCCTTCAATGGGGAGATGAAGGCAAGGGAAAGATTGTTGATTTTTTAGCATCAAAATACAATGTGATCGCTCGGTTTCAGGGTGGACCTAATGCTGGCCACACACTTGAATTCGAGAACATCAAACACGTCCTCCATCAGATTCCCTCCGGAATATTCAGGAACAATACCCGCAATATTATTGGGAACGGCGTGGTGCTCGACCCGGTGGTTTTCAAAAAAGAAATTGACGCCTTAAAAAAACTCAATGTAGAACCATTCTATAATTTATACATTTCGAAACGCGCACATCTTATTATACCCACGCATAGATTACTTGATGCAGCACTAGAACAATCAAAAGGCGATGATAAAATTGGTTCTACGCTTCGGGGCATCGGTCCTGCTTATCAAGATAAAATAGCAAGGCAGGGACTTAGGGTTGGTGATGTGATTTTGAATGACTTCCGTGAAAAATATATAAAACTCAAGTCATTGCATGAAAAGCAACTGGCTCATCTCACCTTTAATTACGATCTTGATTCGCTGGAAAAGGACTTCTTTGCCGCTGTAGACTTTTTAAAAAAATTCAAAATAGTAGACACTGAGTACCTTCTGAACAACGCCTTGTCTTCACAGGAATCGGTATTAGCTGAAGGTGCGCAGGGATCACTTTTGGATATTGACTTCGGGAGCTACCCATTTGTAACTAGTTCGAATACGACTTGTGCCGGTGTGTGCTCGGGTTTAGGCATCCCTCCAACCAAAGTAGGTCAGGTTTTTGGGATTTTTAAGGCTTATTGCACCAGGGTTGGCTCAGGCCCTTTTCCCACTGAACTTAATGACCAAACGGGCGAAGACCTCAGGAAGGCAGGTCATGAGTTTGGCGCTACAACCGGCAGGCCCAGGCGCTGCGGCTGGCTAGATCTTCCAGCATTAAAATATGCCGTCATGATTAATGGCGTAAGCCAGCTTTTCATGATGAAATCAGACGTCCTTAGCATGTTTTCACAAATAAAGATATGTACTCACTATAAGCACAAGGACGGCACGATTACAGACACACTGCCTTTTGACTTATGCACGGAAGATGTTATACCGATTTATCAAAGCCTTCCTGGTTGGAACTCTGACCTTACGGGAATAAAAGATTATAAAAATTTGCCGAAGGAACTTTTGGCCTACATAACATTTATAGAGGAAGAAGTTGGCGTACCTATTACCATCATATCTGTCGGGCCCAATAGAGCACAAACAATTTTTAATAATAACCCAGTCCTAAATAAAAGGTAGGAGATTCAGAAGTATGATGAAGAAAGTCTGATATTTGATTTTTCCAATTCGGAAGCCTACCCAAAAACCATATAATAAAAAAAAGCCTCCATATCAGGAGGCTTTTTTGTTAATCCTTGTGTCAACTGTCAATAATAACTTATTGATAATCAACAACATCAGCGGTCTGGACGGGACTATTTTTGATCTGATATTCAGTACATTAACTATTAAATCACCTTGTTATCACCTTAAATTTCCGGCCCTAGAGTACTCGGACCCTCGACCTCATTTAGGTTATTTTATCGCAGCAACCAATAAGTCGCTACCTCTTGCATAGCTATTTTGCATTTGCACTTTTTATGTTAAGAACAATAATATCTGAAATTAAACCAATTTTTCTTTGAAATAATACCAACGTCCTTATAGTTATTGGTCATAAATTCAGATATATCGAAAAAAGGTTGGATAGCTTCGCCGGTAATTCCCTATTTTAGCACTACAATCTTTACCAATGACAATGGAAAATACCCAGCTTTTTATAGAAGAAATCGTCATCGGATTTTCTGATGAACTTTTCCGTTGGGCATTGTACAAAACGGGCGACAGTGCCGTGGCTGAAGATCTGGTCCAGGACACTTTCTATGCAGCAATAAAATCGTCCGGTACCTTCAGACAAAACAGCCAGGTGAAAACGTGGCTATTTGCAATACTGAAAAACAAAATCACCGATCATTACCGCAAAAGTTTTAGAAATCCTGAAATTAGTGAAAGTAAACTTGCCGGAGATAATGAAAACATCCTTGCGGAATTGTTTGATGAAAATGGAACTTGGAAGGTACACCCCACTTCATCTCTCTGGGATGATCAAGAGGCGAACCTTCTGGATAATCCAGGATTTGCCGAAATACTCTTCCATTGCCTTGAAGATCTGCCGGAGCAATGGAATGCTATTGTCAGGATGAAATACCTGGATGAAAAAGATGGCAACGAAATTTGTAAGGAATTAGATATCTCGCCGTCTAACTTCTGGCAGATTTTACACCGATCCAAACTGAAGTTGAAAATATGCCTGGAATCTAAATGGAAAAAAAGTTTTTAAACATATGAAAAGTATAATGAATGTTCTGATGCTTTCTTGTAAAAAAGCAACCGAACTAATGGAGAAAGAAATTCATTTCAGATTGAGTATTCTGGAAAAAGTACAGTTACGCATGCATACAAAAATGTGCGCTGCGTGTAATGCTTACCAGAAAAATAATGTAATCCTGGAGAAATCGCTGCATAACCACTTCTTATCACAGAAAAAAGAATTTAAGAGCCTGACGTTGTCTGAGGATTTTAAGAAAAAACTCATCAAGAACTTAGAAGATAATTGACCTCCGGCTTTTCTTAAAACGAATTTTTTAGAGCCTTTCTACATGGTATTTTTTAAATTCATTGGTTTGTCGCCAATATCTACCTACCCCTTTCGTGAAGTAAAATGTCTTTTTACCCCTACCTGAACTTTTAGGAATATTGGCAGGGGTTTTCCTCATTCCGGTTTTAACACACTCTCAACTGTTTTTTTGAAATAATTTTGAATGTCAAATGAACCAGTTGGTTGCATATGGTCCCTAGTTTTCAAAATTAGTATTGTCAGGACATAATGTATTCACGACTCATTGGGTAAATCCTATTTACTGTACTACAATGAGAGTTAAAATCGCAAATACTGCCGAGAGGAATTTATCTGAAACTTCTTTGGCTTGTTTCATTTTCAGAAGGCTGGTAAATCTCAAATCTTCAGAGTTTTACCAACATACGTGGAAATACAAACCCAGCAATAGAGTTACCTTGATATGGCTGCTCTTAATACTTCTTAATATTCATTATACGGTGGCAGCCGAAATTCCAATAAAATACGAAGTACATATCAAGTCCGACAATGATTTTTTCATTCCTTCGCTCAATCAGGATCAATACTACACGTATGGTCAAAAATTTATGTTCCGAAAACAAATCAATTCCAGCGACGAATTTCTTATGACATTTGACCGTTTATTCAAAATGCGTTCTGGGGCACATATACTCACGATCGAACTTGGCCAGGAGGCTTATACGCCCGGCAATCCAAATGCAGCAGATTACCATCAATTTGACCGTCCTTTCGCAGGTTGGTTATATGTAAGCCCATCTGTTTCTTTCATTGACAAGCATAGAATAATCACAATAGGAAGTGATCTTGGCCTGCTTGGTCCGTTCTCTTATTCAGGGAAGGTGCAGAATTATTTCCACAGAAGAATAAGCCATGACAAAGAATTGTCGGGATGGGCTTATCAGATTCCTACCGTGTTGGGCATAAACATTTTTGCCCGTTTTATTCGCCCGCTTGCCAATCTGAAATTTGCAGAGGTCACCACGGAAAACACCATTAAATTAGGTAGTCAGTCCACCTACCTGGAAATGGGCGGAAGAATAAGAATAGGCCGATTCAACCACCATACAAATTCTTTAACCTATCACACATCCATATTGAATGCTGAATACAAAACCGAGTTTTATCTTGACTTCTCCAATCACATCAGATTTGTCGGATACAACGCCACACTCAACCACGGCCATAATGATGAGGTGGAGTTTGCGGGCAGATCGGTAAATAATCTCCAGTCTCACTACTCCGCCGGTATCAATATTGGTCTGAAGCGCTTTGCAAGTAGCTTTCGATATTACTTTACAGGTGGTGATTTTTCAGATATTCAAGGGCACAACTATGGCTCCGTTGAACTCACTTTCAGAATTTGAGTGATTGATTCAGGATTCAAGTTTTCGAGTTCATCAAACATTGATGTCCACTTATGCCTGGTTCGTTATCATAATTAAGCCACTAGGTCAGACAATTTTTTATTGTATGTCAGGAATTCAAATCCTGAACGACTAATATATAAAGTATTAAAAGTCTAAGTCTGAGATCAAATGATTTTCACTGATTCCAAAAAGGAAAGGCAATCCAACCTTAACAATAAAATTTGGTCGCCAGCAAAAACCGGTTTTATTGTTGCACTTGCCTGGCCTGAAACAAAGTGTAAGCTGGCAGGTGCCTGGTACGACGGACTAATGAATTTAGTCGGCATTAATCAGGGAGGTTACTACCGGGTTGGTCATGCTGCCTTGTTGCTGATCTCCGACGAACATCAAACCTGCGAATATTTTGATTTTGGAAGGTACCATGCTCCACATGGATTTGGAAGGGTACGGGACAGAGAGACCGATCACGACCTGGCAGTAAATACCAAGGCTGTGTTTTCCGGCGATAAAAAAACAATTGAAAATATCGATCAAATACTCCGTGAATTGTCTGGAAATCCTTCCTGTCATGGTAATGGCACCATATATGCCTCCTATACAAGGATTGATTACCATCGCGCTCTTGCAGCAGCAAAGAAATTGCAGAGACGCGATTTCATTCCATATGGCCCTTTTATTCCTTACGGGACAAACTGCTCGCGCTTTGTCAACAACATAATAAGAGCAGGCGATCCATCTTTGGCAGAACGTTTATTGCTATTGTTACCCTATACGATCAGTCCCGCACCAATGACGAATGTTAAGTCATTGTTCTCTACTGTTGTACGTACACCCGCATCTTACATATCCATGGATACTCAACTAAAAAATCTGGCAACGGCATGATTAAGCTTCCCGACCTACTGCCGCCGCCATCGGTATGCCCTGAAAAATTAAAAGACGCCCACTGGCTTTCTGGCGAAGGGGCCGGTTCGTGGTTTATAATCAGTAAATATGAGCCATTTTACACGGTTTATCTGGCCGCCAGGTATTCTCCTGAAGGAAACTTTGAATGCGGTGGTTTTTACCAAACCATGGAAAATTTTAACCCTCTTCAAGATTATCAACTCACTTATCCATCTCACTGTCTTAAAATAACGATCGCCCAAGAGGGAAATGTTATACCACTGGAATTGACCAAAAAACTTTCACCGCTGGAATTTGCAGTGGAAATGCAAGGATTAAACAAGTATAAACTTATCACTTAGTATCCTCATCTATCGAGGAGCAGAAAAACACAAATAAGAAATCTGACATGATGCATTATTCGAATTCCTTCAAAATTGATGCCTTGGCAATTATGCCTCTCGCTAGTTATCTGGCTATAAATAGAGTTTAACGATGATACCAAAAACGATTGTTCCGATAATTTCTATGATTAAGCGATGGTTTATAAACACCTACCTCGAGCTGATATTTGGAAAGAGGAGTCTTGTTGCCATTATCATGATTCTCGCCTTGACGTCAATATCTATTGTCTTGATCCCGCGGTTGACCTTTAATTATAACATGGAGAGTTTCTTCGACCATAACGATCCCGATGTCCTCGTCTATGAAACGTTTAAAGACCTCTTCGAAAATGAAAACAACAGTCTCATTATTGGTATTACTAATGACAGAGGTATCTTCTATTTGCCGTTCCTTCAAAAGATCGACAGCCTATCTGAAGAACTGGCTTCTTTGAATGAAGTACAAGAAGTGGTTTCTCCAACAACACTAAAGGATTATGCCATCGCTCCTTTGGTTGGATTTATGAAAATACCCTCACTTCATCTGGACGATGCTTATAAGCTCAGCATCGATGAACAAAAAATATATGAAAGCAATCACTATAAAAGGTCTTTTTTTTCCAGCGATAAAAAATCAATTGCAATCGTCATACGCTATGATGGCGCTACTGATGTTGCTCCCGGAAAGGAATTTTTAAACAGAATAAACGGAGTGCTGGATTCATATGGTTTTGATGATTTCAGCGTTGCCGGACGACTGCGTACACAGGAGTATTATATCCGTGAAATGAAAAGTGAGATGCTTTACCTTTCCGCACTGGCATTTCTGTTGTTTGCGATTGTGCTGTACTTTATCTTCCGCAACTGGGCTTTTACCACCGTATCCATGGTCGTTGTCCTAATTTCACTCATCTGGCTTTTTGGAATTATATCACTTTTCGGAATCTCCATCAACCTGATGATTGTGCTTTTGCCTGCATTGATATTTATTTTAGGTACTTCAATCAGCATTCATCTGTTGTCAAGGTTCAGGGATGAACTCACTGCGGGGACTGAAAAGAATTCGTCAATTCTGTTGGCTATCAGGGAGACAGGTATACCAAATTTCCTGAATGCGCTGACAACTGCAATAGGTTTTGGCTCATTATATTTTATTCCTGTGCAGCCATTGCAGCAATTCGGACTTTTAGCAGCAACAGGCATTATGATTACGTTCTGTGCCGGTATATTGATTATACCCCTTTTTCTAATACACTACTCTCCCGATACGCCAGGGTTGATTTCAGCTACAAAAAAATCAGATCTTCCGGTAAAGATGATACTCAATCTGATTCAACATAAAAAAATGAGCATTATCCTGACTTTCGGATTACTTGTACTTGTCGGGACAGTTGCGCTCACACGAATATCGATCAATAATTACTTTCTCGATGATCTCAGCGAGCAAAGTACATTGAAGTCTGACCTTCGCTACTTTGAAAAGAATTTTTCCGGGATTAAACCCATCGAAATATTAGTTCATCCTTTCAATTCATCAATCAACATGGTTGATATGCCGGCTATTCAGGAAATCGAGAAAGCTGAAAGATTTCTGACCGAAAATTACCAGTGCGGCTTCATATTGAGTCCATTGACAGTTATCAGATCGATCAATCAGTCGTTACATGGAGGAGCCTCGACACATTACAAAATCCCTGATTCTGAAGATGCGCTCAGAAAAATTATCGCCTTTGCAGACAAACATCGGATATGGAACAAATACGCTCCTGTATTTGGTGGTTCTAATAAGGAATATGCCCGGATTAGTTTCAGAACTACTGATTCCGGAAGCAAAATAAATGCTGCTATGGAACAGGATTTCTACAATTACATAAGTAAGAATACCACATCCTTGTCTTTTAAAGTTACTGGTGTGGCCCATCTGCTCGACAATACGAATAACCACATTACAGGCTATCTCTTACAGGGCATTTTTGTCGCTATATTTACAACCACGCTGGCTATTTGGCTCTTTACCCGGTCGGCAAGAATAGCTATTATCTCTGTTATCACGAATATAATTCCACTGGTTTTTACTGCCGGTATGATGGGTTTATTCGATATTCCATTAAAAGTTTCTACTTCACTCATGTTTACGATTGTTTATGGGATAGCAGTTGACGATACCATTCATCTACTGAATGCATATACGCGATATAAAAACCGGTTCAATAATGATAACATTGCCATTACCATGGCAGTACAGAAACTCACAAAACCGATGATCTTCACTTCCGTTGTACTTCTGGCGGGTTTTATGATATTCACAACCTCTGCCTTCCAGAGCATCCAGATACTTGGGCTTTTGGTAGGTTCATCACTACTCATCGGGCTTATAACCGACCTGCTCCTATTACCAGTTTTATTAAAATGGTTAGTAGCCCGTAGATTGACTGGCTCGACAGTTCTGGCTGGTGCACAGATTACATAAGTTTCCCATCTTCTTCAAAGGTTTATAAAAATGGAGTGGTATATACCTATTACGATTATTCCCGGCGTGGCCTTGCTCATTCTTTCCACATCCAACTTTATCGTTGCATTAGGAGTGGAGATTCAGCAACTACAAACCGAAGCCCGGGCGTCAAAGCTTGTCTTAAGGAAGAAAATATCGCAACTCACCATTCTCAGCCTGTCCATCATCATGCTTTATGTATCCATTGCACTTTTTACTCTATCGGGGATGCTAATAGGTTTAATCACCAACGGCGGACAGGCTTTCGGGCCGGCGCCTGCCATTTCTGTTTCCCTGGCAATGCTCACCCTGTTTGCCGGAATAAGTCTTCTGATTTTATTTGCAATACGGGCAGTGCGGATCAGAAAACAACAGTATGAAATCAATAACTGACTCCCGCCTTTTACATAACAGCCTGCCAACATTCACACCACACAACTGTTTGTTCTGGTTCCCTTTGAATAAATACCTTCGGGATTTTCAGTTTTCTTTTAAGTATCTGTAAGGAATGATTGCTGTAGACGTCTAATTGTTCACAGAAACAATAAGACATATATGGACATACGACAACTTTTCAAAATTCCCGAAGATCGTCTGATCTTCAATTATGATCAATTTTTGAATTTAACTGAATCGCTCGCCGGTCAGGGTAAAAGTACCGGTTCCAATCATTCCGCAGCTCTTATCACCTTTACCCAGCTTAACGTAAGGAGAATGCAGCGTATCGGCAAAACTGTTCATATTGAGCCGGATCTTCTGAATCTGTTATCTGGCGACATTGAAAAGCAGCACTGGTTAGTTATTACCGAAGGGTGGTGCGGCGACAGTGCCCAGTCGTTGCCGGTAATTCAGAAAATTGCATCAGCTTCAAACGGAAGAATCAGCCTTAGTATAATTCTGAGGGATCAATCCCCTGAACTCATGGCGCAGTACCTCACTGCCGGCACCAGGTCTATTCCAAAACTCATAGCCGTCGATGATCTTGGAAATGAACTATTTACATGGGGACCACGACCTGATCCTGCACAAAAAATGCTTGCAGCATGGAAACAGAAACCATCCGGCCGATCGTGGGATGACTTTGAAAAAGATCTGCATACGTGGTATGCGCTAGATAAAGGGCTGACCTTACAGCGGGAGTTTCTCGGGATTCTCTCGTCCATTTCTGACCCGGTGAATCAGGTATAATTTTCTGCATCAAACAAAACCATAAACTATTATGAAAACAGGAGATAAAGCTTTTTTGAGCAAAAAGAAAGACCTCAATGGCCGTACAGTCTCATTGTCAGACTTCAAAGGCAAAAAAGTTCTATTGAGCTTTCTTCGCACCGCTGCTTGCCCTTTTTGTAACCTGAGAGTTCATGAATTGATAAAACGTCAGGAAAAATGGAAGGAACAGGGCCTTGAAACCATCGTAGTTTTTGCTTCTCCTGCATCCGAAATTCTTCAGTACGCAGGTAAGCAGAATCCGCCCTTTACCATCCTACCAGATCCTGAAGAAACCCTATACAGGCAATACGGTATAGGACATTCACTGTTCGGTAAAATCAAGGCGATGACCCGGCTCAGGGAAATATTTTATATCATGACACATGGCTTTTTCAACGTTAAGTCGCTTGTAGAAAAAACTGTAATGCCGGCTGACTTTTTGTTGGATGAAGATGGAAATATCGACCGTGTATATTACGGTAAGGACTTTGGCGACCATATTCCATTGGAGCAGATCGATGGCTGGGCAAGCTCGGTCAAGTCCTACATAAATGAACAAGGTGAATGGGTAGAAATGCACGATACGGTTACAAAATAATCCCCGGGTGGACTGAGAAATGAATAAACGTGCTGTATTCGTTCTGCTGCTATTGTTTGTCTTTGTGGTTATGGCCAATGCCCAGACATGTTGCTCGGGAGGTGTGCCGCTGTCTAATAATATCGGTGGGCTCCCTCCCGCCAGCAAAGGAGCATGGCAGCTTTCAGCAGCGTACGATTTAAATGTGCTGAAGACGCTCAAAGACGGGACTGAAACACTCGACGACAACTCCCGCAACCGAACCACACAGACGCTTTTGTTTAAAAGCGGTTATGGCATCAGCGATAATATAAGGTTGGAGTTGCTGTTCACCGCAGTACGACAGCAGCGTACGATTACACAGGGCAATTTTAATGAATACACCGAAACCAACGGACTTGGCGACGGCGTTATAATACTTCACTATCAGTACCTGAACGCTAATTCTTGGCAACTGGCGTTTGGTATAGGCCCTAAAATACCTATTGGTCCTTCTAATCTGAAAAATGAAAACGGCATCACTCTCAACGCCGACCTACAGCCAGGATCGGGAGCCTGGGATGGAATAATGCATCACAGTCTCAGAAAATCATTGAATGCCCGGCCATCGATGGTCTTTACCAATCTGATAACCTACCGTCTCACTGGCGTAAACGATGAATACCTGGGTAGTCAGGAGTATGAGTTCGGTAATGAGTTGTCAGTCGTTTTAGGAGCTTCCGATCAGCTTGTGTTTCTCAAAAAACTTTTCGGGTACGGTCTCAGTACGCGATACCGAAATGCCGATCAGGACAGAATAAACAATCAGAATATTGCCAATACCGGAGGCGAATGGATTTTTCTTGTCCCATCAGTTTTCTGGCAGATAAGCAGTGCAACCTCAATTATATTCAATGGAGAAGTTCCGATTTACAGCAACAAAACAGGGACGCAGCTTACACCCACCTACCGGCTAAACCTGGGGATTTATGTGACAATCGGGCCAAAACGAAATCAATTATTCAACCTTAAACAATAATGTCATGAAAACTTCATTCAACAATGGAATTCACTTTTTTAGATATGCAAGTTTGGTTGCGCTGGTCATGGCCTGCGGAGATGCCGATTTACCATCCGGGACCGGGGGTAACAATACCGGTGGCCAGACAGGATGGGCAATACCTCAGGACCAGGTTTTTGACGGCGGACCCGGTAAAGATGGCATTCCTGCGCTGGAGAACCCGAAACTCATAAATGCCAGTGCAGTGACCTTCCTTGATGATGCTGACCTGGTACTCGGGTATAAAAACGGCAATGAAGTGCGAGCATACCCACACCCAATTCTCGATTGGCACGAAATCATCAATGACAAAGTGGGCGATCATGCCTTTGCTGTTACTTATTGCCCCCTGACCGGTACAGGTATCGGATGGGATAGGATCATCGATGGGAAAGAGACCACATTCGGTGTTTCCGGATTGTTATTCAATTCAAACCTGTTGCCCTACGACCGGGAGACAGACAGCAACTGGTCGCAAATGCGGCTCGATTGTGTAAATGGTGAACTGCTGGGAACAAAAATAGCAACATTTAACCTTGTCGAAACCACCTGGGCTACCTGGAAAGCGATGTATCCCCAAACGAAGGTTGTTTCCACGGAAACCGGTTTTAGTAGAAATTATTCCAGATATCCTTATGGCGACTACAAAACCAACAACTCCAACCTGATTTTTCCTGTCAGCCCGACTGACAACCGGCTGGAATCCAAAGAAAGGGTACTGGGAATCATTTTGGACGGCGATGCAAAAGTTTACAGATTTGGCTCAGTGCAGGGAGAGTTACAAGTTCGACAAGATGTTTTCAAAAGCAGCGAATTGGTATTTGCAGGAAGTGAAACACACAATTTCCTAATAGCATTTGATCGCCAACTTGACAATGGCACTTTACTTACTTTCTCACCTAAGTCGTTTGATAATGGAGTTTCCAATGTGATCATGACAGATAACGAAGGCAATGAATGGGATATCTTTGGAGAGGCAGTCAGCGGCACCAGAATTGGCCAGAGGCTCAAAAGACCTGATTCCTATATTGGCTATTGGTTTTCATGGGGGGCATTTTATCCGACCCCGGCGATCTTTGGATTATAATAAATATTATCTCTTTGATTCCTCCCGACTTATTGATACGAGCCTAATTCATCAGGTCTGTCTGAAAATCCATGTAGTCAATTTATTCGAAATGGAGTTTTAAAACAGTCAGACTGATGGACTTTTAATTATAGTAAACTAGAATATATCGGTAGTTATCGCCAAATGCTCAAAATATTTTATAATGTTTCTAACACAGCGATCAGCATCTTTGACGAAAGCCTTGTTTTATAATCGGGATTGATGTACTCGAATAATATTCTCCGATCCTTATCCACCACAAAAACTGAAGGCACAGGCAAAAAGCCATCATTAAGACCACCAGAATTCTTGAAGAGCATATTCACATTCCGCTCCGGAGCTTTGAATGCAATCCCTATAGCTTTTGTTAGCGATCCATCTGCATCGGAATAGAGTCGATATTTCAGCTCATTTTTATCGATGGATTTATTTAATTCCTCAGGGCTGTCCGGACTGATGGCCACAATTTGGTAGCCCAGTTTTATAATTTCCGCTTCAACCTTCTGAACTTCTGATAACTGTGTATTGCAGTACGGACACCAGCCTCCACGGTAAAAAAGTAAAATGGTAGGCTTTGCACTTACGATATCGGATAAAGATTGCTTATCTCCATCCACTGAGGTAAGACTAAGGTCCGGAATTTCTTCCCCATAAAGTAAGGGTGAAATATCTTGCGCTAACTCCGGAATCTGAGCGATACCGATATTGACGCTGGAAAAGAAGAGGACTAGTTTAATCAACCATTTAGATCTATGCATATTATTAGTTTTAAAGTTTTGAATGAAATGAAGTTACCTGATTCGCCCTGGTCCGGTTCACTAATTCGACAGAAACCAGAGCGATTATTAAAATAGATGATGCGTACGTGAATACTCGTTAAAGCATCGTTTTCTTAAAGCCCGAACCTGCATCAGACAATCCATATTATTTTACCAGTTCTACAGATTGCTCCCATGCAAACGGTTTAACTTGTTCGTCCAGTGGCGTTTTGGCAATATGATTTACATAATTGCTGATGGTTTTTTGGGCGATGCCAACAATCAATTCCAATATCTGCTTTTGATTATATCCTGCTCCCAGAAAATCATCAATCTCCTGCTCAGTTGCCCATCCGCGCTTATCGACCATTAGTGCCGTGAAGTTTCTCAGCGCTTCAAGTTTTGGATCAGTCAGCACATTGTTGTCACGAATATTATTGATGATTTCATCCGGCATATGATACATTTTTCCTACCATGGTATGGATTGCCGTGCAATAGTGACACTCGTTGGTTCGGCTGATGGTTAGCCAGATTATATTCTTTTCCAACTGGCTGAAAGAGGTCTCACCGAATAGCTTTCCCATTTCAGTATAGGCAGTGACTATCTGAGGAGAATTGGCCATAATGCCATACAAATTAGGAAGAAATTTCATCTGACTTTCAACTTTCTTCAGTACGTCCTTCGAACCTTCAGGTGCAGTTTCGACGCTGTGCAATTTAAATTTTTCCATGATGATATAAATTTAGTTTAGAATGTATTTCAAAGCATTTGCTTAGTTTCATAGCAAAAAAAATCACTTGATGGCTGACAGGGACACAGAAATATAATCTCTTATTTCTGACTCGGATGATACTTTCGAGGCAATAGATACACCTTGCATTACACCTAATAGATAATTGGCAAGTCGGTCAATATTTGTATCCTCTTCAAGTTCGCCAGTCTTCACCGCATTTACTAAAACGCCAGAGAGCATTTCTTTTACAAAGCGGAAGTAATTTTTTAATTCATTTGCTATGCTGTCATTCTTCTTTCCCATTTCCCTGGCTGTATTGACTACAAGGCAACCCTTCATTTGCTGCTCATTTCTGATTTCTTGCATAAAGCGAAGGAAAAACTTCTCCAAGTCTTTTAGATTTGCTTCCGGTTTCAACAGGTCATAGAACACATGATCCTTAACATATTGTTTGTATTTTTTTAAGGTCTCAACAAATAGATTTTCCTTACTGACAAAACTTGCATAAATCGAAAACTGATTGATTCCCATATTCTTTTCAAGCATCCTGACGGAGGTGGTTTCAAACCCATTTTCCCAAAAAAGGTGCATGGCTTTGTCTAGAACTTCCTCGCTGTTATATGCTTTATTTCTCGGCATAATGAATTATTCCCTCAAATCTAAGCAATTGCTTTGATATAAAAAAATCTCCTCTAGTCGAAATGCCAAAAGGCTTCTGAAATGACATTTAGTTTATTCAAGCAATTCGGCTAATTCGCAAGTATCTCAAGGTTATTGCACAATCAATCAAACTTTATAATCAAGTTGATTTTTTACGGTGAAGCTGATTAATAAGATTTGCAACCAGACCCGACCAGCCGGTCTGATGTGAGGCTCCAAGTCCTCTGCCGTTGTCACCATGAAAATATTCGTAAAATAGCAACAGATCTTTGAAGTGCGGATCATCACGGTAAAGTGGGTGCCCGTCATGGATGGGCTGGTTGCCTTGTGAATCTTTAGTAAATAACGATATCAGGGCTGAGGCCAATTCTTCTGCCACATCATTTAGCCCTACCAAATGGTCGCAACCATCGGGGCAGGAAGTTTTAAAAGACTGTCGGTAGTACCTGCCAATGTTGCGGAGTGACTCTATAAGCAGGTAGTTCGTAGGCATCCATACCGGACCCCGCCAGTTGGAGTTGCCCCCAAAAAGATGAGTTGTGCCTTCTCCTGGCTCATATTGTATCGCATAGTCTCCTCCCCCAATATTGATCACATATGGATCTTTATGCCTTTTGGAAAGGCTGCGGATTCCGTGATCGGACCAGAATTCATTGCGATTAACTAGTGCGTTTATGAGTTTATCCAACCGTTCACGTGGTATCAACGACAACAAGATGTCATCCTCATCATTCAACTGCTCTATAACCACATAAAATCGGTTTTTCTTCCGGTATGCGCGAAACCATTTTAGGCGCCGTACAAAATCAGGAACCTTGTTCAGCCTTTCCCGATCGAGAATGAGTGAAGCAAAAAAAGTAGTGAGACCTACTAAAGAGCGGATTTTTAATGGAATGAATTTTTTGCCGGGCAATTCGAGGATGTCATAAAAGAATCCATCTTTCTCATCCCATGCACCAGTCCATTCTTCGCCAATACGGTTCAGGGACTCGGCGATGTAAACAAAATGTTCAAAAAATTTGGTCGTCACATCCTCATAGGTGTTGTCTGACTGTGCAATTTCAAGAGCTATATCGAGCATATTGAGGCAATACATGGCCATCCAACTGGTTCCGTCGGCTTGTTGCAACCTTCCTCCACCGGGAATATCGGCACTGCGATCAAACACCCCAATGTTGTCCAGCCCAAGGAATCCCCCCTCAAAGATATTCTTGTCGTTTTGGTCTTTTCGATTTACCCACCATGTGAAGTTGATGAGCAGTTTATGAAAAACCTTTTTAAGAAAATCCACATCACCGACACCTTTCTTTTCCTTTTCCATCCTGTACACCTTCATGCAGGCCCAGGCGTGCACGGGTGGATTTACATCGCTGAAATTCCATTCATAAGCGGGAATCTGGCCATTAGGCCGCATGTACCACTCACGCAGAAACAGCACAAGTTGACTTTTCGCAAAGTTAGGATCTACCATGGCGAGGGGAATGCAATGAAAGGCCAGGTCCCATGCGGCATACCACGGATACTCCCACTTATCCGGCATTGAAATGATGTCTTCATTATTAAGTGTAAACCAGTCATGGTTTCTTCCCTTTCTTCTTACGGTCGGCGGCGACGGTTGATTCGCATCGCCTGCTATCCATTGGGGGATGTCAATATGGTAGTACTGTTTGCTCCAAAGCATGCCTGCCAACGCCTGTCGTTGGATGTTTCGCAATTCAGGGTCAGTCACGCATATATTTTCGTAAAAAGCGTCCGCCTCAGATTTACGACGATAAAACACCGACTCAAAAGAAGTTTGCAATGGCTCATGACGTTGAGGTGTATGCGATAACCGCAACCTCACTTCCTGGTGTGCACCGGCATCAATTTCCAACTCATAGATTGCGGAAAACTTAGTGCCCTCATTCTTTCCTTCAAGGAATGAAAAATCACCGGAAATGATGGCGTCGTTGATGGCGTCTTTTACATAGGGAGAAGTATTTTTTGTGCCAAATACTCGCTCGTTATTAGTTTCATTTTCCGTGAAAGCAATCTTGTCAGTTGGCTGGAAATAAAAATAATAATTGCCGAGTTTCTCATGGGCTATCTCCACATGTGATATACCTGACGTATCCTCGATCAGGCGAAGTGCAGGTTTACTATCGGTAAGTCCGAAGCTCCAAAGATTTCTGAACCACAACATGGGCGCCAGTGTCAGTTTGGCTTTCTTATCACTCCGATTGTGTACAGTGATGCGAATGAGTATGTCATCAGGCGATGCCTTGGCGTATTCAGTGAAAATGTCAAAATAACGTCCACCATCGAAAATTCCAGTATCGAGCAGTTCGTATTCCTTATCATGTTTTGACAACGCAGCATTTTTTGTCACCAGTTCTCCGTAAGGAAAGACCTTTTGCGGATACTTGTAAAGGTGCTTCATATAAGAATGCGTAGGCGTATTGTCCAGGTAATAGTACAATTCCTTCACATCCTCTCCGTGGCTCCCTTCCCTCCCGGACAAACCAAAAAGTCTTTCCTTGATGATCGGGTCTTTGCAGTTCCAGAATGCCGGTGCAAAGCAAAGATTTGAAAACTCATCACAAATTCCGGCGATACCATCTTCGCCCCAACGATAAGTACGACTCCGGGCATGGTCATGCGGGAAATATTCCCATGCATTACCATCCGCACTATAATCTTCCCGCACCGTACCCCAATGCCGTTCACTGAGGTAAGGCCCCCAGCGCAGCCAGTTCTTTTTTCCGGAGTAGTGCGTTATCAGTCGTTTTGATTCATCTTGATGAGCGCTCATATTTTCAATGAACCATTAGGAAAATATCTTCTGATGATTAACTGATTTGCTTTATCATAAGTGAGGTACTTGATGGTCCAGCTAAAGGCAACGGCTATTTTATTCTTAAACCCCGTAAGCGTTATCAGGTGGATCATGGACCAGATCAGCCAGCCGAATTTTCCCTTCAGAAACAAACTTTTAATATCAGCTACGGCATCTTTTTTCCCGATGATAGCCATAGAACCTTTATTGTTGTACCTGAAGGCCTGTTTCATTTTACCTGTTTTTATGAGAGAAAGGATATTTTTGCCGAGTTTTTTCCCCTGTTGAATGGCTGCCTGCGCCACCATGGGGTGGCCATTTGGATATTCCCCGGATTGCATCATCGCGATGTCTCCGATAGCATATACATTTTCAAAACCTAGAATTTGATTGTAGTCATTGACGGCGATTCGATTTCCAGATCTCAGCAAGTCTCCTTTAAAACCCTCAATAATATTTCCGGCGACACCTGCCGTCCAGATGATTGCACCGGTAAGTATCTTCTGAGTCCCTTTGGGCGTTACTACTATGAGGCTTTCATCCACAAAATCCTGTACACGCGCATTGAGCAAAACATCTACACCGAGATCATGGAGTATTTTCAAAGCATGTCTGGATGACCGCTCTGTCATAGTGGGTAAAACCCTGTCGCCCGCTTGGATAAGGTAGATTTTCATAAGGTCGCTATCCACTTCAGGGTAGTCATTGCGCAGGAGGTATTTTTTGAATTCGGCCAAAGCCCCTGCCATCTCCACACCTGCTGGGCCACCCCCCACCACGACAAACTTGGTGAGTTTTTGTTTTTCTTCGTCGGTGCTGCCATCGATGGCCTTTTCCAGATTTTGCAGAATCCAACTGCGAAGGTTGATCGCATCGTTGATGCTTTTTAACCCTATGCTGTTGTTTTCAATATTTTTTAATCCATAGAAATTGGTGCTGCTGCCAGTGGCAACAACCAGGTAATCGTAGCGGACAAACCCCAGGTTGGTGATGACACGATTTTTTTCGGCATCGATTGATTCAACCTTTGCCATACGGAAAATCATATTATTGCACGATTTGAATAATTTGCGTACCGGAGATACGACCGAATCCGGTTCCAGGCCACTAATGGCCACCTGGTACAGCAATGGTTGAAATTGATGATGGTTATTCTGGTCGATCAGGATGAGTTGCACCGGTTTGTGCTCCAAAGTTTTGATGAGGTTGAGTCCAGCAAATCCCGCCCCGATGATCACCACACGTGGCAGATTGTTTGTCGTTTTTGCTATTTCGTTCATGTTTGATTCTTTATTAAGATTTAACCTCTATCGCCTTTTGTATCTTTTGTTTTACGCTTTGCAAAAGATGCGTCCATGATTGTATAAATGATTCAGCTCCATCAGCTTGCAATTCAGAGGCAAGCAAAGTTATATCAACACCTTCCTTTCGGAAGTCGTGCAATATTTCATCGTTTTCAGCGCTCCATGAAGCAAGGCCTCCCTCAGCACGACCATGGTCTGCAAATGCATGGAGTGTGTTTTCAGGTGTCGTATTCACCGTAAAAGGCGCTATAAGGCTTTCTATGTAAATGACATCTGAAACGGCAGGATCCTTAGCCCCAGTACTCGCCCAGAGCAGTCGCTGGGGCGAAACTCCGGCATTCATGATTTTTTGTACTCCTTCAGATTTCAGAAAGTCACGATATGCTTCATGGGTTTTCTGCGAAACAACAATACCTAACTTGTTTTGTAGTGAACTCGACACCTTTCCGGCAACAGCTTTGTCCCATCGGCTCACAAAAACCGAGGCCACAGACCGTATATCCGCGTAGAGTCCCCGGGCAATGCGCGATTCGATGCCCCTGAGCCATGCCTCCGCAGCGGCCTTATACTGTTCATCTGAAAACAGCAGGGTGACATTAACCGGAATGCCGGCTGCGGTTACCTGTTCAATGGCCGCCAGGCCTTCTGTCGTTCCCGGAATTTTTATAAATACATTTTCCCGGTTGACTTTTTTGAATATTGTTTTGGCTGCTTCAATGGTTTTTTCTGTATCATAGGCCAGCAGCGGCGACACTTCGAGCGATACAAAACCGTCCACCTTGTTGGTGTGCTCATAGATTGGCCTGAAAAGATCTGCAGCCCTTTGGATGTCTTCAATCGCAAGCGTGAAAAATAGTTGTTCCGAATCCAGGTGGTCTGGAGCTTCGCGGATTGCTGTGTCATAGTCCTCGGATTTTGCAATGGCATTATCAAATATGGTAGGATTTGATGTCAGACCTTTGATGGATAATTCATTGATATATTTTTCCAATGTTCCGTCATTCAACATATTACGAGTGATATTGTCGAGCCAGAGGCTTACACCTCTTTCATAGAGTTTTTTTGTATTTATATTCATCTTATTATTCTTTAAGTTATAATTCACAATAGATGCCGTCGTCGGCTAAATTTTTACATGGATATCGCCAGGTTATCCCTTTTCCTTCAATCAGTTCATCGGCCCCCTTTGGTCCCCAGGTCCCCGCGGGATAGCCATAAAGCGGCACGGTGGGATCATTTTTCCAGGCATTGAGCACCGGCATCACAAACTTCCACGCTTCTATCACTTCTTCCGTTCGGGCAAATAACGTGGAATCCCCATTGATGGCATCAAAAATCAGCCGCTCGTAGGCCGAGGGAATGCGCTGGTCTGTAAGGTCAGAATAATGAAAATCCATATTTACATTTTGAACGTCAAAGCCTGCTCCAGGTGTTTTCATGCCAAATTTTAGCAGCATTCCTTCATCGGGCTGTATCCTTAAGACAAGCTGGTTGCATGAGTTGCAATTCGCTTGGTGGCCAAACAGGAAATGCGGTGTCTGCTTAAAATGTATCACTACCTCTGTGACGCGGGTAGGCAATCGCTTTCCGGTGCGGATATAAAATGGTACGCCACCCCATCGCCAGTTGTCAATGTAAAACTTAAGTGCGGCGTATGTTTCGGTGGTTGAATATTCCGATACTCCGTCTTCTTCACGGTAGCCCTGCACCATTTCGTTTTTTATCTTAGAGTTTGTGTACTGGCCGCGTAGGGCCACTTTGATTACTTCTTCAGTTTTGATTGGTCGTAACGACTGAAAAACTTTCAAAATTTCATTGCGGATCGCCTGAGGTTGTAGGGTAGCCGGGGGTTCCATCGCGGCAAGCGCCACCACCTGCAGCAAATGGTTTTGAATCATATCGCGCAAAGCGCCCGACTTATCATAGTAACCACCGCGCTGCTCCACACCAAGGCTTTCGGAAGAGGTCACCTCTACATGGTGAATATAGTTGCTGTTCCAAAGTGGTTCGAAGATGCCGTTTGAAAACCTGGTAACCAATAGATTCTGAACTGTCTCCTTTCCCAGGTAATGATCGATGCGATAAAGTTGTTCTTCCTTCCAGTCTTTCAATAAACGATCCTTTAGCTCCAGCGCGGAGGTCAGATCATAGCCAAACGGTTTTTCGATGATCAATCTTTTCCATCCGTTATCCTCGCGATTCAATCCCGTTGCAGCCAGATGCGCCGGGATAATTGGATAGAGTTCAGGCGGAGTTGAAAGGTAAAAAAGGGTATTTCCACCAATATCATCTTGATTTCCGATAGTCTTCAACCTATTCTCCAGTCGTTTATAAGTGTCCGGATCGTTGTAGGTCAATGGCGAATAATACAGTCTTGTGATGAATGTATCGATCTTGTCCACTACATCTGTCTCGTGATATTTGTGTAGCGCTGCGGTCATTTCAGACCTGAATTGCTCATCCGAATATTCTGTTCGTGCTACCCCGATAATGGCAAAATGATCGGGCAGTAGTTTATTCACAAAAAGTGAATATAATGCCGGGATAAGTTTGCGTCGCGCCAAATCTCCGGAGGCGCCAAAAATCACATAGATGAAACTACTTTTTATTTTCATGAATTTTATTTTTTGGTCTTCACGGCATGCCCGCCAAACTGATTTCTCAAAGCTGCCACCACTTTCATGGCAAATGATTCGTGCTGCCTCGACTGGAAGCGAGTGAAAAGCGAGTTGGTAATAACCGGCGCGGGAACATCAAAGTCGATCGCGGCCTGTATAGTCCATCGGCCTTCTCCGCTGTCCTGTACATAATCTTCTATCTTTTCAAGCTTAGGATCTTCCCTGAAGGCATTGACTGCCAGCTCGAGCAACCACGAGCGTACCACGCTACCGTACTGCCAAGCATCGGCTACAGCCGGGATATCGATGTTGAAAGGCGATTTTTCTATGATTTCAAATCCTTCTGCATAGGCTTGCATCATGCCGTATTCTATGCCATTGTGAATCATTTTCACAAAATGACCGGCGCCTGAAGAACCACTATACACATACCCGTGCTCGGGGGCGAGAGACTTAAAAATGGGTTCTGTGTAAGCACAAGCATCTTTATCGCCGCCATACATGAGGCAATAACCATTTTGCAGACCCCAGACACCGCCACTGGTACCGCAATCAATAAAGTGGACGCCTTTTTCTGCAGCACGTATGCCCCGCGCCTGGGTTTCTTTATAATTTGAATTACCCCCGTCAATGATGATATCATCTTTTTTTAGTAACCCAAGCAGTGTCGCGAGGTTTTCATCCACGGGCTTTCCTGCTGGCACCATGAGCCAAATCACTTTTTTCTCCGGAAGCTTTTCTACGAGATCGCGCACTGACGCTGCGCCCTCTGCACCCATCTTTTCCAAATCCTGAATGGGCTGCAGGTCAATATTCCAAACCACTACCTCATGATGTTCATTCAGTAAACGCTGAACCATATTAAAGCCCATTTTTCCCAGGCCGATAAATCCTATTCTCATAATTGTTGATTAAGTTTTTTGTGTGTAAAAAAATCATGAGAACAGTCGGTTGAATAGTAAATCCTGACAGCTGAATGATCAAGACTTTTAAAACCATGCAGGTAGCAGTGGAAATGGTGCAATTTGCCGGTGCATCACACAAAAAGATAAAAAATCGGGTTTACGAATTATTTACATTTGAAGGAATCAGAACAATAATTCATCGTATACTGAATTTGCTGTAATCTTAAAAGGAGGCATTCTGTGAGATAATTGGCCAAATTATTGAAAAATTGTCAAGGCGAAATAGCTAAAATTGACCGGGCTGAAAAAGGATATTTAACTCAGTCAAAATCATATCCCTTACCGGAATCATCCTCCAGCTCCACACCGAGAGCCAGTACCATCCTGTTAACAAAATTGAAATAACTCACCACGAGTGTGGCATCAAGAATTCCCGCATCTTCGATACCGGCGCTTCTCAATTCGAGCGTGAGATCATGTTTTTCATAAACACAGGGATTGGCGGTCAGTAGGTGCGCAAACTCACAAAGGACGCGTTCTCTGAATGACAAGTGAATCGAATGAAAATCGCTCTTTAGCATTTTTACCTTTGCTTCATTTTTCCAGAAGTGGTTGAGCGCTTCGCCATGGTGCGCCTGGCAATAGGTGCATTTATTGGCAACGGAAACGACAACAGCCATCATTTCGCGTTCAGCCCTGCTGAGTGTTGATTTAGTAAACATGATTTCCATGTACAAGTCCATGTGCTTCACGATGCTTTCCGGTCTCAGGCTCTGGATCTTATGCACTTCGGCCAGTTTTTTCCGTTTGACTATGATTTCGTTATAAATCTCTTTCAGTCTGCCTTCTGCCTCTTGGTGTTCTATTACCTTTATTCGTGCCATAGTATATCGTTGAGCAAATATTCTATTTGTAAATGGGGCAGACTTATAAATCGACTTTTGTCTGCCAACTTATCAATTGCCAACGCATGCTCGGTGCATCCAATAACAAAGGTATCCACCTCTGGGTGTTCCCGTAAAAGTCTATCAAATACCATCGCTGCCATTTCATCATCCCTCCGGTGATAAAATACTTTTCTCAAGTTATCGAGTTGTATTTGCATCGCATCAGATGCCTTCACAAATTCCTGATTTCCGGCATTGAAAAGAGAAGGCAAATAATTGTGGTTCATGGTATAGCGACTGCCGATAAGCATTATTTTTTGCCTGTAATCGGCAAACTCCTGCGCGATTATTTCACGTAAGTGCAGTAAGCGGTGGTTGTGGATTCTCCCTTTCACTTTGTCGAATGCCTCATGCAGGGTGATGTTGGCGAGGATATATTTTTTGATGCCCAGTTTTTCCATTTCATGGAAATAGGGCAGCATTTTTTCTGCCGCCTCCTCCAGTCGGTCCGGCAACAATGCGTTGATGGGTTCGAAGGGTATCGTAAGGGTTTTTACAGGCAATACATAATCTGCGCCCCATTTTTCTCTTGCCTGCGCATTCAATTGACCGAAATACCAAATTCCGGCATTTATGCCTGTGACCAAAATACCGGCATAACTATCCATGGGGTTGCAGCATGGTGAGTGCGTAGTAATGACGATGATCCAGAAAGTGCTTCACTAGATCGTAACCGCTATCCTTACCCAACTTTTCAATTTCCGACAGACTGTACTTTTTTGAGATTTCGGTATGGATTACTTCATGCTTAGCGAATAGGATTTTGTTGCCATCAATGGTCACCGATTGATCTTCCAGACTAACCAGAAAACTGAACGCTGTACCGGTTACCGGCTCGTAGTATGGATAATGGTCAAATTTTTCGAGATTGAAATCGGCTCCCAGTTCTCGGTTTATTCTGGCAAGCAGGTTCAGGTTAAAAGCTTTGGTTATTCCTTGGCTGTCGTTGTAGGCATCTAAAATGGTTTTAGGATGCTTTTTTAGGTCAAAGGCAATGATTGCCAAATCGTTTTCAGTCATGCCTATCTTCAACCAATGCAGAAATTTCTGAGCCCCGGCCAGATTGTAATTGCCGATGTTGCTGCCCATGTAAATAATCAGATTGTGTGCTGTCCGGTTGGGAACAGAATGAAATGTTCTGTAATAATTGCCGGGCATTGTTTTTATTTTCAAATCCGGCAACGCTTCACGCATATTTTGGCTATTGATCTTGAGTACATTTGAAGAGATATCCAGCGCAGTATATTCAGCGCAAATACCATGATCGAGCAACCCTTTTAGCAACTTGATGGTCTTACTGCCATCTCCGGCGCCCAACTCAATGACGTTCCAGTGTGATGCGCTGCGCAAGAGTTCCGCAGCAATGTTTTTGACTTCATTTTCAATAATTTCCTCTTCGCATCCTGGTAAATAATATTCGTCCATATGCATGATCAGCTGAAAGAGTGTATCGCCCTGTTCATCATAGAAATATTTGGAAGGCAAGGATTTTTGCGAACTTCGCAGCCCATGTAGTATATCTTGTTTAAAATCGATTGGCATAATCAGGTGTTTTTTGCAAGCCGAAGCCCGTTAAAAACCCAGCGGGCACTTGCATGAAAAAAGTTTCTGTATGTTTTGCGACTGTGATTGGTTGGTGTGGCCACAGAAGCACCACGTAATACGTTTTGATTCAACATGAATTTCCCATTGTACTCGCCGAGCGCTCCCGGAGCCTTGCTGAATCGTGGATAGGGCAGGTAGGCCGATTGCGTCCATTCCCATAGGCTGCCCCAGTTGAATTGATCAGCCGCCACCTCCCACTCAAATTCTGTGGGCACGCGGCATCCGGCCCATTCGGCGAAAGCGTAAGCCTCGTAAAATGACAAATGCTGCACCGGCAGTTCAAGGTCGATTGGCTGTAGTCCTGCCAGTGTGTAGTGATGCCATTGACCATCGACGTGATGCCAATACAATGGAGATTTGATACTTTTTTGATGGATAAAATCCCAACCTTCGGCATGCCAGAGCAAGTGCTGGTCGTAGCCGCCATCTTCCATAAAAGCTAAGAACTCACGGTTGGTCACTAAGGTATCCCTGATCTGAAAGGACTCTATAAACACCTTATGGGCCTGTAATTCATTGTCGTAACAAAAGGAATTGCTATCTGCGCCAATGGTATAAAGTCCCTCATCACAAGCGATCCAACCGTAGGAAGGTGATTGCCTGGGTAGGTGATATTTTTTCCCATAAACAGGAAAGACAGGCTGATTGCCCAGGATGTACTTGAGGTCGTAAACCAACAACTCCTGATGTTGCTGCTCGTGATGAATACCGATTTCGATGATCGCAAGTATCTCCTGAGAAAGATCAGCCTCCAGGAATCTTATCATAGCCTCATTGACATACTTTCGATACGCATACACTTCAGCAACAGTCGGACGGCTCATAAAGCCCCGTTCTGGCCTTAGCGTGCGTGCGCCCATTTCGTTATAGTAGCTGTTGAACAAAAAGGCAAAATCCGGGTGAAAGACTTTGTAGGTCTTAGAAAATTTGCAAAGCACAAATTGCTCAAAAAACCAGGTGGTATGAGCCAGGTGCCATTTAGGAGGCGACACATCGGTGATGGGTTGGGGCACGTAATCTTCACTGGCGAGTGGACTGCAAATGTCCTCTGATAATGACCTGGTTTCATTGAATTGTAACTTCAGGTCTCCCTTATCTATATCGTAACTCATTTTTCTACGGTGACGCCTTTCCAGAATGCGACATGATTTTTTATTTGCCTTGCGAGGTTACTGGGCTCCGGGTAATACCACGCGGCACCTTTGTTCACCTCTCCTCCTACTTCCACATCGTGGTAACTGGCCGTGCCTTTCCACGGACACACGGTATGTGAGTCATTGGATTTGAAGTGTTCTTTTTTAATACTGTCGGCAGGGAAGTAATGATTTCCCTCGATAACAATCGTTTTATCGCTCTCGGCGATGACGGTGTTTTTCCAAATAGCTTTCATTTATTTCAATCTAATTATAAATATTCAAACATATCGTTCATGATTCAGAAAAGGGTGTTATACATACTAACCCGATGGCTTAGGACATTTTAGAATATCTCTAATTGTCTTCAATGAAAAATTCAGTCCACATGTTTATTCATTATAAGTTTCAATTTTTGTAGCACCGCTGAGCGTTTTATGAACCGGACAGAGGGCAGCAATTTCTGTCAACCTGCTTTTTTGTTCCTCTGTAAGTTCGCCAACAAATACGAGCCTTTTCTTTATGTGATCGATTTTGCTGGTTTTTCCGGAGCAGTCTTCGCAATCGTCCACGTGTCTTTTGTCATGCGTGAGATAAACATAAACCTCTTTGAGGGGCCAGTTTTTTCTTTCCGCATAGAGTTTCAACGTCATGACCGTACATGCCCCAAGGGCTGCGTTAAGCAATTCATAAGGTGAAAATCCCAGGTCTGCGCCACCAGCATCGACGGGCTCATCTGCCGTAATCGCCTGACGGTTGTTGGATATCTGCGTGGTGAAATTGTCATCGCTATTCCAGTGTGCTACCACCTGTTCTCCTTTTGTATCTAATACGCTCTCTTCATTATGATATTCTCCAAAAAGGTAGCGCTCTGCCCAGGTGCCGATGGTTTTAGCAGCATAAATGCTGTCCTTTTTGTTGCTAAGTAGATGGTCCGCGCCATCCAGCGAAACGAAGCTTTTGGGATGGTGTGCATGTTTATAGATCTCAGCGGCATTATTGATCCCTACGATGGCATCCTGTGGCGAATGCAAAATCAGTAGTGGCTTCCTGAGTTTTTGCAAGCTATGTTTCACACTGTGGTTTTCCAGGTCTTCAATAAACTGTCTTTTGAGCATGAAGCTACGGCCACCAATGTTTACCCTGGCTTCGCCCTTTAAGATTATTTCGTCCATACCGTGCACCAGGAGATGCTTTACGTGTTCTGGGTCAGATGGCGCACCTATCGAGACCACAGCTTTTATATTGTCCAGTTGCGAGGCAGCCACAAGTACAGCAGCGCCTCCAAGTGAATGACCTAACAGCAACGATGGCGCTTTAAAGTTTTTCGTGAGATAATCGCTAACAATCCGGATGTCCTGGAGGTTGTGCGTAAAGTTGGTATCGATGAAATCTCCCTCACTACTACCCAGACCGGTAAAGTCAAACCGTAATACCCCAAAGCCATAATCCGTGAGCTCGCGACTGATGTTGCGCACCACACCCAGATTGCTGGAACAGGTAAAGCAATGCGCAAAAATGGCGTACTGGAGCGGCTTTTTATTTGCCGGCAACTCCAGGGTGGCGTGCAGATGCTCGCCGTTTGAATTTTTTATAGCAAGTTTTTCCATACTTATCTGGTATTGCTTTTGTAAAACAACCAGGATATGATGATGAATCCGACGCCGGTAAGCGCCGGTGGCAGTATGCCCGCTCTGATCCCGATAATGATCATGGCGATAGCAATGAGTACAAATAGTATAAGGAGCACGTTTTTCATTACTTATGTATTCTTGTGGATTTTGCGGTTAAAAATATTGTTGTTAAAGAATATCCGTGAAGCACCTCACTACCTATTAGCAACATTGTTTTTCCTGCTGGACAGTAGGGCATTTTTCAGACCCGAAACTGCAAAACACACAACAATCGTCTGCCAGAGGCCTCAGTAAGGCATGGCAGTTGCTGCATTCGTAGAAATACTGACAGGCATCTTTTGGCATTTCTTCCATTTTCTGGAATCCGCAGACGGGGCAGGTGATGATGGATTTTGTGATGATTTCCATGTCCTTTAAAATTAATGTGGGGGTATTCATTTATTGGCGTAAATAGAATTTACAGCCGGTAATAATAAAATCATAAATAGCTTCAGAAAGCGCTGTTTCTTCCAGTGATCTCAATTTATGTAGTGGAAGTAAAGCGCCTTTCCAGTGATCAGTGATTTCCCATCGCCCGGTTTTGAGTTTTGGCAAATGATCGAATTTCAATTCTTTATCACCCAAAGCATAGCCCGATAGATAAAAATAGGGAGATGCTTCCATTCCATCCGCCATCGCCAGGCCGAAGCCTATTCCAATGTTGTCATTTGCTTCAGTGTACACTCCTGTATCGAAATGATGTGGCCAAATTCTTATCTCGCTTTCAGCTTGCAGATATCCCAGCAAATGAAGAGCCGCTTCATTGGCAAGTTTTCGATATTTTTTCCATTGCCGGAGCCCGGCTTCTGACAGGTTGACAAACACATCATTTTTGAATGGGTAATCTGTAATTTCAAAATGCAGTTCGTCCGTAAATCCAGTTGTGTCCAAACCAAGTTTTGCCAGCGCCACCTCAATTTCAGATTCAAGCTGAGCTGTCGTTTTTCCCGCTATGGGAAACTCATGCAATATGCTTCGGATGTCATTGATCATTTCTAATTGGAACGCATTCAAATCCAGCGCAAGCATGATCTTTTTCCTTTCGGCCTTAACCCACCTTCCCAGAAGTTTTTCACTTACCGGATCGTAATATAAATTGGTGTGGCTGTCG
The DNA here is from genome assembly GCA_041750735.1 of Cyclobacteriaceae bacterium. Taxonomy (GTDB): domain Bacteria; phylum Bacteroidota; class Bacteroidia; order Cytophagales; family Cyclobacteriaceae; genus JAAUQL01. The sequence continues at coordinate 16,240 of JBGSYX010000619.1, read as the reverse complement.
TCTGGCTTTTTTGGAACACAGGTGCGATTGGCTTTGGCAATGATTTGGGACAACTGATGAATGTACTGATCTGTTTTAATGTATTCCCGCATAATGAATTCCTGCCAGTTTATGTAAATGATAATCTATGGTAGATAAGTCGTCGGAATTGAATTTCCTGACATCATCGTATCCGCAGGCGCGGGCGATCACTTTCATCAGATCGTTGGTGGCGGTGAGAAAATTGAATAACTGATTTGCGGATGACTCAATTATTAGTCGCTTGCGCAGGTTTTCTTTTTGTGTGGCAATGCCCACAGGGCAGTTGTTGGTGCCGCATGCCCGCATGCCGAGGCATCCGATGGCCTGCAATGCCGAATTGGAAATTGCAATAGCGTCAGCGCCAAGCATAAGCGCCTTCGCAAAATCTTCTGCCACCCGCAAACCTCCAGTGATGATGAGCGTTACATTCTGCACGCCCATCTTGTCGAGGTGCCGGCGCGCACGTGCCAGTGCAGGTATGGTCGGAACATTGATGTTGTCGCGCAAAATCTTTGGCGCCGATCCGGTACCTCCACCCCGTCCGTCCAGGATGATGTAATCTACTCCCACCTGCAATGCAAAATCAATATCTTTTTCGATGTGGCTGGCGGCAATTTTAAAACCTACCGGTATTCCGCCGGTTTTAGCCCTCACTTCTTCGGCAAAAGTTCTGAAGTCCTCCACGGTTATCAGGTCCTGAAAAGCCGCAGGAGATATAGCTGGTTCGCCGGCTTTCAGTCCGCGCACCCTGGCGATCTCTTCAGTCACTTTCGATCCTGGAAGATGGCCACCTGTTCCGGTTTTCGCACCTTGTCCGCCTTTGAAATGAAAGGCCTGGGCTTTTTGCACTTTCTCCCAGGAAAAGCCAAATTTCCCTGAGGCCAGCTCATAAAAATACCTCGAATTGTTGGCCTGCTCTTCCGGCAACATACCGCCTTCCCCACTACAAATGCCTGTTCCGGCCAGTTCAGCACCTTTGGCCAATGCAATTTTCGCCTCCCGAGAAAGCGCCCCAAAACTCATATCCGACACAAAAACAGGCATCTCCAATTCCAGTGGTTTTTGGGCTTTTGGGCCAATGACTACCTTGGTGCTTACTGCGTGATCATCAAGCAGGGGCCTCCGTGCGATTTGCGCAGGCAGAAATTGGATGTCCTCCCATTTTGGCAACAGATCGCGATCTACACCCATGGAGGCTGATGGGCCGTGATGCCCGTGGTTTTTCAGGCCGTTTTGAGCCAGGTCTTTGATATAGTTGTTATATGGTTCTGTATTTTCAGGATGAGTATCGGCATATTGCCCGAGGTACTGCTCGCGATTGAATGGCTGAGGAAATTCTCTGATGTAATTATTTATTTCTGCTTCATCTATCCAGACCCAACCGTCATTGATCTCAGAATGAAATTTATGCAGCACTTCCTCATTGTTGTATTCGCTCACACCGGTATCGATGCGATAGTCCCAGTGATGAAGTCCGCAGATCAGGTTGTGGCCGTCAACATAGCCATCGGCCATGAGGGCTCCGCGGTGCAGGCAACGGCCGTACATGACCGAAACATTTTCGCCATATTTCAGGACCACCAGATCCAGCCCGTTTATTTGTGCGTGTTTTGGCTTTTTTTCTTCGAGTTCGTGGAGTTTACTAAGCTTTATCATGTGTCTTGTTTTCGTGATAGGATCAGTTAAATGCGATTGTATGTATCAGTAATGTAAGACTACCTGCCGCTAAATTCAAGGAATCTCCAGCGTTGTATGTTGTATTAACAATACTTTTAAGAGCGTGATTGAATTTTCGTGTAATATGATTTACCGAATGGAGTTTTATAGGAGATGTAGAGTTTTTCATAAACTGACGCCGGTATGCCAATATCCCCAAGAAACAGCTCCCCGGTAATGTTGGGTTTGAGACCGGTTTTGGGCAAAGCGAGGGTAAGGGTGGCATCCGGGGCAAAATAAACTCCATACGAATCACCTGTTGTAGCATCAATGCCGGAAGGCACATCGAGGGATATTTTTAACCCATGTTGGGCGTTGGCCCATTGGAGCATTTCCAGTGCCGATCCTCGTGGTGCGCCTGTCAGGCTGTAGCCAATAATCGCATCAATGATTACATCGGGATGCTCGTTTTTCAATTCAGGAACCTGTATTATCCTCGCCGGAGTCGATTTCAGAATGTGCAAATGCCAGGCCGGTACTTCGCCGAGCTTCGTTTCGTTGGTAATTCAAACAATGACGTCCACACCATGGCTGGCTAGGTGCCTGGCAGCGCAAATACCCCCGCCTCCGTTACCCCCGGTTCCGGCCAACACTATAACACTGGAATTTCGCCAGTTTTCTCCAAGCTTTTCGATGGTAAGCTGACATAAATTACGACCCGCATTTTCCATCATCTGATACAGGTTAGGGCCTGTTTCTTCCATGGCAATCCGGTCAATTTCCAGCATCTGCCCTGCATCAACTGCAGGAACTATATGACCATTTTCCGTTATAAAATCCAACTCGAGTGCATTCAGAATTTATTGAGAAAAACCTTTTCCTGATGTGATTTCCTGAATATAAGACAATCCAATTGATCAATGATATCCAGCGCTACTTCGTTTTTTGATTTCAACGGGTAGTGGTTTATCGAGCCATCACAACTCATAATGGAAACCCTGTTTGTATCATATCCAAATCCCTCACCTTTCCCGGGACTATTGATTACTACCAGGTCAAAATGTTTACTCTTTAATTTTTTTGCCCCGTTTTCTTCCACATCGTTGGTCTCAAGGGCAAAGCCAACGGAGATCTGATCGTCAGATTTCATCTGGCCAAACTCATAAGCGATGTCCGGGTTTTTGATAAACTCCACATGCATGGTGTTGCCGGCCTTTTTGATTTTACAATCTGACTGCACTTTCGGCCGATAATCGGCCACTGCTGCAGAAAATATGGCGATATCTACTTCGTGAAAATAGCCCTTACTGATATCGTACATTTCTTTGGCCGACACTGCTCTCAGAATTCTCTCATTGGGAAACGAAGTATTTATCGATACCGGACCTGACACCAATCGCACATCCGCACCTTTGGCGTGTAGCGCTTCCGCGATAGCATAACCCATTTTACCACTTGATTCGTTCGTGATAAAACGAACAGGATCCAGGTACTCACGCGTGGGACCGGCGGTAATCAGGATTTTTTTTCCTCGCAAGCCGTCTTTCATTTCTGTAGTATTTGAATCACGGCTATAAATCATAATCAATAATTTCCTGTCTTTTCGGGGCCAATTCAACTGCGTATTGCTCCCCTTTTAATAGATCGCTGTATTGCATCCTCGTGGCGCTTTTTTGGCCTGTGACTTGCGTGACACTGACTGTTCTAAGTCCTCCTTCGCGCTTCATTATAAGGTTGAGGGAATGGTCCTTGGTATGTTTTCCTGTATGAAAATCAAGGATTTTTTCAGGAGATACGTCATTTCCGGATTTGGCAATAAAAGCATCAAACCAAGCCTTTCTCGTCTGACGCGCTTCAGCATCATAAAGTGTTGCAGACGACCAGATGTACGCAGTAGTCTTATCCAACTCCCTGAAATGCTTTTGTTTACCATCCCAAACAAATTCACTAAGCCTTTCGATCTGGCCATCCTCCTGTTGTATGGTAACCATGGTGAATGGTTCCACATTTTTCAGTTCTAATGATTGAAAAAAAGCTACTTCATCCAGTCTAGACGAAACTAACTCAAGCACAATTTTCCCTCTACTCCTTGTATGAAGTTCCTGCTTTTGATGCGCACCATATGCACCATTGAGCAGGCAGCAGGTTCTGCCATTTTCATTGATGGCAATCCACGATCCTCCCGCTTTTTCATCCTTGGGGAAGGCCACCTTTATATCGTTGTGCCACCCAATTACAGGTGACAGTGTAGGTCTGAATAACTTTTCGTCTCTGTTGGAAGTAAGCGAAAAACCGCTATTGCCTGCAGCCGGGATATAGGTTACTGTGCACATTGACCGTTTCTGTATCTGATCGTCGAATAGGCCACACCAAAATGCTCGTTCGTTAGTTGGTCCAAACCCATGGAAATTAATCCGGCCTTGATGATGGCCTGGTGGTGGATGCTATGCTCAATACAATACGCTAGTTCCCTGCCCACCGAGCTGTAAATTACGTTTTGCGCGTCGCCGGTTTTACTGTAATCACCTTCAAATTTCACTTGAAGATTGTTTTCAATCGTTTCGATTCCTGACAACAGGCGATCAATCGTGCGCAGCGCAAAGTCGGGATCTGTTTCTATCCGCAAATCTCTTTCGCGCTTATCATAGCTTATGGTGCCAGAAAATGATCCTGAAACCAACAGGAGATAAAACTCCAGAATGTGTCGAATGTGCTGGCCGATAGTCGAACCGGATAAAATGGCTGATTTTTCAGTATAATATTCAAGACCTATACACTGTAGGAGATCCTTGATCTGCAGAAGATTCTCTTTTGCTACTATTTTCATTTAAAAATGTATTTTGAGGTTAAGGATATAGTTTAAACTAAATACCTGCAAAGGTTTTAAACTCTTCGATAGAAATGTGATCATCCAGGTGAGCGCCATAATGCGCCTTCACTATGCGGAAGTTCTCATCAATTAAAAAATCGGCAGGCACCAGGTTCATGCTCGCATCTTTATCGGCAGGAAGGTTTAATCCTTTCGTGTCTTTCTTCGCCTGGCCCAGGTTGGCCACAAACATGGTTTTCATCATTTTCAATGTGGATTGCTCTACTCCGTACTTCTTATAAATGACTTTTTCAGGATCCCCGATCAACGGCCATGGGCTGATGCCCTGATGAAATACGCTTGACTTCAACTTTTCATTCGAACTTTCAAAAAGGAATACCAATTGAACGCCAGAAGCTTTCAACTTAAGATTGTTGCCCATGATCTGGTGGATTCGTCGGTTGCAAAAAGGGCAACTCACATTCCTGTAAAAACTCAAAATGATTTTTTTTCCTTTAAAGTCAGACAATGATACTTCATTGCCATAAATGTCGACACCCTTAAAATCAAGTGCCTGGTCCCCTGCATTTAGTTTCATATTAGCTTAAAAATTATTGATTTTATTTATTTGGGGTAATAGTCGGCCGGGATGACAAACCTGACATCATTTCTGGAAAAAAGAAAATTTCAACAGATTATCGTATACAAAATCTTTATCGAATGTTGTAAATCTGTTAACCAAAAGTAATATAGTGATTATTCCGGTGAGCCCGACTTACCGTAGATTGCGCAATCAGGATGAAAAGCAAACCATGCAAATGCAAAGTGATTGCCATGTGTAACAGGCTGTAGTCGCTTACCTTCCAGTTCACCAGAAATACATTCACCTGTGATCGACCAGACAGATTTCGTTTGTTTATCGACAAAACCCATACGTTTTTTTACAAATTTTAATTTCTGCCCATCTACCTCCGGGCTGAAAACTGTGACAGACCCTACCCGCCTTGATTCAGAAATTTTTGTATTATCGAGCACGGACACTGTCTTTGAAGTGTAGAAAATGACCAGGGATTGACCGTGGAAGGAATCGTTAATTACCCGCCTTTCGCTGATTATTGTCAATGGATAAATCTTGTATTTTCCATTTACATGAACATCGATAACGCGTTCCATCGGAGGAAGACGGGTATCAATTTTATTGAAAAACAACTTTGGTTGTGTATTTTCCAGATCGTCATATCCGGAATATGGATTGGTGCCATATTGCCTGTCGTAGCCAGTTTCGGTCGAGAGCACCATGCCATCCGGGTGGGCAGTAAAATACTCCTCCAGAGAAATGAGCATAGAAGGCAAAAACTCCAGTTGCGCGCCTGCCAACTCGCCTACCAACCCTGAGCCGGTAAATTGCTGCCACCAGCTTTGGGTCTGTCGGTCCCACATCACCAGGTCGCTATTGCGTAGCATGCCGGACACGCCGAAATCCAGCAAGTAGTCTTTTTCTTGGTGTCTGAGCCTGCGGTCAAATACAATGGCTGCGTTGCACAAAGGGCAATAGGTCACTGTCACCGGAATACCGCCGATGTTGTCATTTACAATTTCATGGTAGGTCAAAATACTTAGCGGAAAAGCTTTGGCCTCGCCGTTGATCTCGACAGCTATAACCGGTTCATGGACGAAAAGCACTTTTTCGGCTGTGTCGCGATTCCAATAGCGCGGTTTGTCAATGGGAGGAATGCCATCCGGTGCCAGTAACACCAAAAATTCATCAAGAGGAACTACATGCTTTGAGGTGTCGGTTGTCCAGTTCGTTTCCACATTTCTCGGATTGGACTGGGCAAAAACCCAGGTAATGTTTACTATTAGCAACAGATACAAGAAGGTGACCTTATTCATAGTTTTGTATAACCCCGGATAATTTGATTGACAATAAAAGCCGGAGCACGGCACGCTGGCATAACCATCACCAATAGACTCCTCTTCCACCTCCTTGGTGCCGGCTCCGGTCAATTTCCCGCAGTCTGGTTTAGCATTTTTATTGATCGTTGGCCACCATTTCACCGTATTTTTCAATTACCTCTCGCCCCAGTTTCAGAAAATTATCAGCATTCCGGTATCCGCCTGACTGAACGATGACGTTGCCATTTGCATCGATAAACAGCAATGTGGGATAACCTTTTATTGCATATTTTTGGGCTAGTTCTTTGCCTTCACCAAGTTCGCCATCCAATGCGACGTTGATAAAATGGGCATTGTAGAAAGCGCCAACTGCTTCATCGGGGAAAGTATTTTTTTTCAACAGCTTGCATGGCCCACACCAACTCGCGGATATATCAAGAAAAATCAATTTCTTTTCATTTCTCGCTTTCAATAGTACCTCATTCCAGGACTCTGTTTGAAATTGGATTCCACTTTCAAGATTAGCGCTCGTGACGAATGAAGAAATTGCACCCACATACGTGAGTGCAATTAACAAACCTACCTTCCTAACAAACATTTTCTTTTATGTTTTATCAAAGTCTTGAATGAATTAAACCCCCTGTGGCTCGTATTCGGCCTTAATGGTTACTTCAACGGTTTTAGCGACGTTTGTTGATGGTTTCCCATTTTCGAAAGCCACCCCGTAATCTGCCAGGGTCACGTTGAATTTGCTGTTAATTTCCACCGCGGTTCCTTTTACCGTCACTGTTCCATTCTCTTTAATCTTCTGGGTTTTACCATTTATGGTCAGCTCACCCTCGACAACCGCATTGTATGAGCCATCTTTTGAAAAGTTAACTTCGGAAAGATTGGTGATTTTACCACTTAACTTGGCTTTCGGATTGGTTTTGGTATCCAGAAAATCGGGACTGTTAAAGTGCTTTTGCATCAATGATTTTTCAAATTCAAAACTTTGCATTGGCACAGAAAACACTACTTCTCCGGTTGCTGTATTGATCGTGCTCACCGTGGCGGTATTATTTGCCTCGATGTTTTCTGCGGGTGTGGTCGAAAAGAATTTGACATGTGTTTTTGTACTGACGAGTTTGCCTGTGGCCTGGCCAAATCCTGTTAGTGTCACAAAAAAGACTGCTGCTACTGTTAATAAAACTGATTTTTTCATTTTTCTGATTTTTAAATTTTTGTTGATATTAATTTATTTTGATTAAGTCACTTTTGTCAAGAATTACATTTTCATACAATTCAAGATCTTCGTCGTATGATGCTCCGGCGCGGATCACACCTTTTACAGTAATGTTTTGCCCTGGAACCACTCCTTTCAGGTTGTCATTGGTTTCAGGCATGAACGTGGCACTGACTCCGGCCTTATCCTGCTTACTTTTAAGCAACACTACCTTCTGACCGTTGTAATCTTCAGAAATCTTGCTCACCTCGCCAGAGATTTCGAGTACTTTAGAGTCTCCGTCATCCGCCAGGTATTTTTCATTGGCACTGTCTTTATCTTCCAGATATTCTGAAACGATCTGACTGCTGGTAAGGGTAAAATCTGTTTTTGCAGCCTGAACATCGCGGTGCGGCATGAAAAACATGTAAAGGAAAACACTTACTCCGATCAGTATGCCGGCAGCTCCAGTGATTCCGGCGATCTTAAAAATTTTCTTCTTATTCATTGTTTTTTTATTATTTGAGATTTGAATAAATAGTCGCCCGTGTACTACAAACCTGACAACAGGTTGCGATTTTTTTCAAATTCATTTATACCTGACTGTAAAAAATCTACGTAACCTTCAATGCTCGTGTCGTAACCTTTTGGTGTTGAAAGCGCCTCGCCCTCATGATCAAGCAATACATAATAGGGCTGCGAATTGGTTTTGTAGCGTGTGGTTTGAAAGTCGCTCCATTTATTGCCAATGGTTTTTATTTTTTTTCCAGTCACATCAGAAACGTACTGTTCAGGTTCCGGCAAGTCGGTTTTATCATCTACATATAGTGATATTAAAACAAATTCATTGCGTAACAACGCGAGTACTTTTTGATCGCTCCACACCTTATCTTCCATCTTTCGGCAATTCACGCAGCTCCAGCCGGTAAAATCAAGTATGACTGGCTTATTGACACTTTTTGCATAGGCCAAACCCTCATTGTAGTCGTGAAAGCAATCAAGGTTGTGTGGGCAATGGAACTCGTTATCCTTCGCTCCGCTAATTGATTTCACTTCACCTTGCACTCCCCCTGGCTGATAACTCCAGCCTTCCGTGTAAAATGATGGTGGCGGAAAACCGCTTATCAATTTCAACGGGGCACCCCACATCCCGGGTATTAAATACACTACAAATCCCAACACCAGAATACCGAATAATAATCCCGGGATGGAGGTATGCCGTTGTTCACTGTCGTGTGGCAAGGTGATTTTCCCAAGCAGGTAGAATCCCAATAAGCTGAAAATGACAATCCACAAGGCGATGAACACCTCTCTGGTGATGAGTCCCCAATGATAGGCCAGATCCACCGATGACAGAAATTTCAGGGCAAGCGCCAGCTCGATAAATCCAAGGACCACCTTCACGGAATTGAGCCAACCCCCTGATTTCGGCAAAGAGTTTAACCAGCCGGGAAATGCCGCGAACAGAGCAAATGGCAATGCAAGGGCGGAGGCAAATCCAAGCATCCCGATTGCAGGACCGGCTACATCACCGTTTACCGCGGCCTGCACCAACAAGCTGCCAATGATGGGTCCGGTACATGAAAAGGATACCAGCGAAAGGGTAAAGGCCATAAAGAAAATACCGATTAAGCCGCCCTTTTCTGACGCTTTATCTGATGCATTGAGCCATTTGCCTGGAAGCGTAATTTCGAAAGCTCCAAAGAATGAAATAGCAAAAATCACGAAAATGAGAAAGAAGGCCAGATTGACAATACCGTTGCTTGCCATGGCGTTGAGGGCGTCGGGTCCAAGTGCCAGCGTGATTAGTAAACCCAGTCCTACGTAGATAACAATAATGGACGCTGCATAAATAAGGGCATTTCTGATACCTGCAGCTTTTGATTTACTTTTTTTGGTGAAAAAGCTCACCGTCAAAGGAAGCATAGGAAATACGCAGGGAGTCAGCAAGGCAAGCAGGCCGCCGGCAAAACCGGCAAAAAATATTGCCCAAATCGTCATGCCAGAGGTTGAAGTTTCCGATGAAGGCGTTTTATTGTTTTGTGCCGATTTGAATTCTTTACCCTGCTCCAAATGGACTATATGTTCTGTTGTTTCCGGAGGAAGGCACATTTCTTCGCTGCAGGCCATATAAGTTACCTCCAGCGATATATCAAATTCTGCGGATGTTTGACGAGTAATTTTTTGTTTAAATACCGATTCGCCTTCAAAGAACAACACCTCCATATTGTTAAAGGCCGGTTCGGATTTAGAAATCGGCGTACCTTCAACAGTTTTCCCAGAGATGGTGTAATCTTCCGATGGTTTGAAGGTAAATGTGGTAGCTATGGGGCCGTTTTCAATGTTCTGTTCCTGGCTGTAAATATGCCATCCTGGATCGATCTGTGCTCTAATCTCCACGATTACCTCTTCAGAGGATTTCTCTACAACCGAAGTTTCCCACCTCACCGGTTGATGAATCTGTGAAAACACCAATCCCGGAAACGATAGTAAAAATACTAATCCCAATGCTCTCATTTTAATCGTCCATTAAGCTATGACCAGTTTATCCAGTCGTTTTACAAATTCTTTTTTCGGCGCCGCACCCATCATCTTATCGACTACAACGCCGTTTTTGATGAATAGGAAAGTGGGGATATTCCGCACAGAAAATTGCTCGGCCAGTTCTGGGTGATGATCCACGTTCACCTTGCCGATGGTCACCCGTCCATCATAATCCGCAGACAATTCATCGAGGACAGGCGCCACCATCTTACAGGGGCCACACCACTGCGCCCAAAAATCTACCACAACAGGTCGATCAGAGTTCAACACTTCTTCAGTGAAATTTTGATTATTAAATTCTTTTAGCATGATTTTGAAAATTTAAAGGCGAAGCAAAGCGCTTCGCCTTTCTGGAATGAGAGAGTATATTATTAGGCGCCTTTTACTGCGGCAGACATGGCTGTGGCGATCTCATCGCTGGTTTTAGCGACGCTGATCTGAGTGATCAGTTTTTTCGTTTTTGCATCAAAAAAGTAGACCATTCCTGTGCCTTTGTAAGCGGCCATAGGCTTGTCAACGCCCAGTTTTTTCAGTTCCTCGGATGATGCTTTAATTGTTTCTTCATTGGTTAGGTTGTTCACCGTAAACTGAATAGCGCCATCCTTGTTATTTTCCATAAAGGTTGTTTTGGCCCTTTCGCCATTGTTTTGGCAGGCCGGGCACCAGTCGGCATGGTTGACAACAGCTATTACCTTCGCTTCTTTTTGCGAGAATGCCGCCCCGGTGAGTAGTAATACAAGTGCAAGACTTAAGATGATTGATTTTGAATTTTTCATTTGATTAAGATTTAGAGTTAATAATAAATTCACCTATTAGTATCGTGTCTGCGAAAACCTGACAGTTCATTTACATTTATTTTTTATAGCGCCTCCAGAAGGTCGGTTACTTCCGTTTTGGTAATGATGCCGCTGTGCTCATAAATCTTATTTCCACTGGCATAGAGCACAAAATGAGGTACACCGATGATCTGCAACTCTTTGACGAGCTTTTTACTGGCATCCGCATTTATTTTTACTATGCTCACTTTGCCTTTATATTCCTCGGCTAGGCCATCGATCATGGGCATCATTTTGCGGCACGGCCCACACCAGGGAGCGTAGAAATCGATGAAAACCGGCTTATCTGAATTTATCAGTGCGAAGTATTCATCCCATTCCATTTGGTTTTCCGTATCAGGCCGGGCATCTTTTTCAACTACTACGGGCAACTCATGCAGGTTCCATTCCATGATTCCACTTTCCAGATTATAAACTTGGGTGAATCCGTTTTTTATTAGGATGTCAGCGGCCTTTTTACTTCTGTAGCCTGTATTGCAATACAGGTAAACTGGTTGGTCTTTTGGCAATAAGAGCAACTTCCTTTTAAAATCAGATGCGTAATAGTCGAGCTGCCCTGCTGATTCGATGTGACCGTTGGCATATTCTGCCGGTGTTCGTACATCGAGAACGGTACCTTTGACTTGACGTGAAATCACATCAAATTCTGTGGATTCCAGGTTTTTATATGTTAGCGACTGCGCTCTTCCCGGAATCGTTATGGAAAGCATTATTACAAACAGAATAGACTTGGTCATCATTGAAAATTTTCCAAGTTAGACGTCGAGAAGACCTATCCTGACAAATGCTCAACATTTTTGATATCGCATTTGAAAAAATTGGAGAGTATCCACAATGTCAACTTCATGGAATTCATAAACCAGTCGTCATAAAACTTTCGGCGGAAGCAAATTGTCAGGTTTGAAAGCCATAACCGTCTTATCGGTTGTTAAAAAGGCTGCGGTTCTTCGGGACGCACGCTGATTTCAGATTGGTCTTAATAGTCTAAACTTGATTATAATGAAAGCGATAACAAAACTCAACAAATGGGCAAACAGCCACAATCCACTTTTCATACTTGACTTTGGCCGTTGGTTTCTGGGCGGATTTCTTTTCATGAAAGGGATAAATTTTACAACTGAATCGCAGTATTTGCAAGACTTGCTTGCTCCTAAAGGCGATTTTATTTCTACGATATTCATTTATCATTATGTAACCCTGGCCCACCTTGGAGGCGGTGTGCTCATTGTGTTCGGGCTTTTGACCAGAATTTCACTGGCGATCCAAATACCCGCTTTGGTGGGTGCTGTGGCAGTAAATTTCTTTATCGCCATGAATCCACAAAACCTGATAGAGGCAAGTGCCACATTGCTTTTATCTGTATTTTTCCTCTTCGTTGGCTCCGGCAAGCACTCGGCCGACTATAACCTGAAAATGAATATGTGAACTATAAATGATTCGCAAATTCCGCAGATCATTATCACGAACAACATTAAGCGGTAATGTGGAAAATCCGGAAATGTAACCAGAGACAATATCACGCGGACGAATTAACATGAACACTCATGAATAAAACTCATCTACCTGTTACACCTTGCGGATTCTGGCTGAATATTGGTGCAATAGTTGCATTTCTTATCCATGCACAACCGTCAATAGCACAGGTGTCTTCTGATGTTGCGACACATAATCCTCAGGACATAAAAAATGTAGTCTACTTCATCGGCGATGTTGGTGAAAGCTCAAACATCACCTATGACTTAGTAAAATTTATAAAGAAACACCCTTTGCCCAAGGATGCCGAAAGCAGCATTATTTTCCTTGGCGACAATATTTATCCCAACGGCCTGCCGGAAAAGAATGAGCCTGGCAGAACAGAAGCCGAGGCCGTCATTTCGGGTACACTGGAAGCGCTGAATGGTATTGGTGTAAAAGCATATTTCATTCCGGGAAATCATGACTGGGCCAATGGAAAAAAGGAGGGTCTCCGGCATGTTATCAGTCAGGAACACTTTATAGAAAAAGCCCTAAATCAGAAAAACGCTTTCCTTCCCGAAAATGGTTGTCCGGGACCAGAAGTGATCCAAATTGATGATGATATACTCTTCATTGCTCTCGACACTCAATGGTGGTTGCACGGAAATGAAAAATCGCCGACTGTTCCCGGAGAATGCAAATTTTCCACGCCAGAGGCTGTAATTGATGAACTTGCTGATATTCTTGCTAATAATAAGGACAAGAAAATAATCATTGCGGGTCATCATCCATTGGTTTCCGATGGAAACCATGGAGGCTACTTCAACTTCAACGATCACCTGTTCCCACTAACAAATCTGAACAAATCGCTTTATGTGCCTCTACCTGTTATCGGATCTTTATACGCGCTTTTGCGCAATAAAATGGGTAACATCCAGGACCTGTCACACCCCTCCTATTATGCAATGGCTGACCGGTTGCTAGAGACTTTTTCACTTCACAGCCATTTGATCTATGCCTCCGGGCACGAGCATGCGCTTCAATATCATGCCATTGGAGACAATCATCATATTGTCAGCGGCAGTGGCAGCAAAACCGGTTTTATTTCACAACGGGGTACAGCGGAGTTTGCAGTTTCAGAAAAGGGATTTTTCCGGTTGATATTTTACAAGGACGGATCGGTGTGGACGGAAGCAATTTCAATCAATGAAAATGACCTGCTTGAAACCATCTTCACGAAAAAGCTGGATGATAGGAAAAGATTGGTTGACAATAACTCTGCTGAAATGGATGTAAAAACTGTTTTCCCTGATACGGCGAGAAAAGTGGTGGCCGGTCCGTATTATGAAACCTCCCCATTCAAACAATGGCTTCTGGGAACGCATTACCGACAAGCCTGGGCGACACCTATAACCGCCCCGGTAATAAAACTGGAGCATGAGCATGGCGGATTAAGCCCAATTCAGCAAGGGGGAGGCATGCAAACCAAATCGCTGAGATTATCGGCTAATGACGGACATCAGTATGTATTCCGTACGATACAAAAATACCCAATACCTCTTCTACCTGATATCATGCAGGAAACGTTTGCCGCGGATATTCTCCAGGATCAGATTTCAAGTTCACATCCATATGGAGCCTTTGTAATACCACCACTGGCAGATGAGGCAGGAATATTCCATACTTCCCCCCGGTTTGTTTTAGTTCCTGATGATTATGCCCTTAAACAATACCGGGAAGAATTTGCGGGCCAGTTGGTATTATTTGAAGAGCGCGCCGATGAGAATCTTTCCGATATAGAAAATTTTGGATATACACATAACGCCATAAGCACTGACAAAATGATTGCCAAGGTACTGGAAGACCACGATGTACTGGTCGATGAATATGAACTTGCCAAAAACAGATTGTTTGATATGTTTTTGGGCGATTGGGACAGGCACGAGGATCAATGGCGATGGGCGGAATTTAAATGCAAAAAAGAGAATCATGAGTTCTGTGCCCATTTACCTGGAAGTGAAAAAATCTATGTACCTATCCCCAGAGACAGAGACCAGGCTTTCTCCAAATTCGACGGATTGCTGCCATCAATCGCCAACCGAAAATGGATGATGCGAAAATTCCAGCACTTTGATTACGACATCAGGGATATCATTGGCATCAACTCCAATGCCAGACACCTTGACCGCTCTTTTCTTACCAGGCTCAATAAGAGGGATTGGCTGAATATTGCTAACGATTTGCAACAGGCACTCACTGATAAAGTAATCGAAAACGCCATCCATGTATGGCCTACGGAGATATATCAGATCGACGGCGCTGAAATCACGGCAAAACTAAAATCTAGACGAGACAAACTACCGGAGTTTGCTGAAAGGTACTATGAGGTCCTTGCGAAGGCGGTCAGTATTGTTGGCAGCGATAAGGATGAATTTTTTGATGTGGACAGAATCAATGATGATTCAACATCTGTAAAGGTTCATAAGATTAAAAAGGGGAAGGTAAAGGAAGCTTACTACGAAAGGTATTTTAGGACCGGCGAAACAAATGAAATCAGGTTGTATGGACTGAAAGGAGATGACCGGTTTGAAATAAAGGGCAAAGCAGATAAAGGGATAATAGTGCGTGTCATCGATGGCGAAGGCATGGATGTGGTTACAGACAGCAGCCATGTAAGCGGGCTTACAAAAAAGACAATTGTCTATGACAATCCAGCGGGTATATCCCTCACTACAAGCGCTGAAACCAGGCAACACTTGTCAGATGCATATTCCATCAACAAATACGATCGAAGGGATTTCAAATACGATGTCCTGTCGCCCAACCTGTTCTCCGGGTTTAATGTGGACAATGGATTTTTTATTGGGGGTGGCGCAACTTTCACCCACCATGGCTTCAGGAAAGAACCGTATGCTTCTTATCACAGGCTGCTTGCCAACTATGCTACCCGCACCAAAGGTTTCAACATGTTGCTCAACACAAAGTATATCGACGTACTTGGTAAAACAGATGTCCATTTTGATATGCTGATGTCATATCCAAGGGTAAATAATTTCTTTGGCTATGGCAATGAAACCGCTATTACACCCCCTGAAGAAGAGGAAGACGACACCTACGAACTGCGGTTTAATGAGTTGCGAACTGATTTCCTTTTTGTTTTTGGCGATCAGGACCGATTCCAATTAAAAATAGGGCCAAAGTACCAACTCATCAATCTGGAACAAACACCAAAAGATCCCGGAATAAGTTCGCTGCCAGAGTTTATTGGTTTATCAGAATCATCCAGACAATATGCTGGTTTAACGGTAAAATATGAATACACGCGTACGGACAATGCGCTCATCCCCTCACGTGGCATGACCATTGGCCTGAAAGGTGAAGTTAATCATGAAATATCAGGTACGCGAATTACGAACGCCCGGTTAGCTGGCAATTTTTCACTTTACGTGCCACTTTCCGATAGGTTGACTTATGCCTTTGGGACTACCGGTATGACCGTGTTCAATGATTTCGAATTTTACCACGCAGCGCGTGTCGGTGGGCCGAAGCCACTGGATGACAACGGCTTACTGCGAGGGTATCGAAGAGACAGATTCATTGGCAGGTCAGCCTTGGCTTTCAATCAGGAGTTGCGCTTGAAGTTATTTGATTTTAAAAGTTACATCGTGCCTGGCAGCGTGGGAATTTTGGGCTTTTATGATGTTGGGCGAGTCTGGTACGACAACGAAACGTCCGGCTTGTGGCATCAGGATTTTGGTGGTGGACTTTGGATTGCGCCGTTCGACATGGCGGTAATCAGCGCCAATTATGCCATTTCAC
>JBGSYX010000618.1:0-8858 GCA_041750735.1 Cyclobacteriaceae bacterium | reverse complement strand
TCAGCAAAGCCAAAGCCAACCTCTACATAGGAGACCATCCAAGAGTCTCTTTTCTGCGTGATCTGGACATTAATCCCGATCCTTTTTTCACCATGTATATGCCACAAGCCAATGGCATACTCGACGACCATTTCGACTGCTGGTTCATGACGTATGATAAACCTCCCAAAGCAATGCCTGAAGGACTTGAAAGTATTTTTCACCTGGGACTGAATGAGGACTGGTTGCCAAACCCTGTAATGACCGGATATGAAAAATTCAAAATTTAACGAACCTATAATTACTCAGAACCATGAAAAAGCTCCTTCTTGACCTTAATAACGCGTATATTTTCTTTTGCGCGTCACTTTATCTTGGCCTCTTTTGGTCGTTACATTTCTTCTGGTTTCCGCACTATCCCAAAACATTGACTCTGGAAAACTATTATGATGCCATTGTTCCACAAACCACCACAGCCACCAAATTCTTCTTCATAACCATTCCGATCATGGCGGTTTGTATTGTCATCATGCTGATTTCGGAATGGAAAACACGATTCCGCTGGATCCCGATCCTTTGGTTCCCCGGACTATTCGGTCCGGTAATTATTCAGCAGATGTTTATCGAAAAGGTTAATGATCAGTTCATCGCTGGCGTTACGGATATGGCCACTCTTCAGGAATTATTGAGCCGATGGATGTTTTTGAATGATTTGCGATGGATCATTTTATCTATTATGTGGGGCATTATGATGTATTACTTCCTTGCTAAGGCTCACAAAAAGTAATCTACTACAGAAATTATCACTTATGAAGAAGTACACTAACCTCATCGTCCTGCTTATTTCAATCGCGACTATCCTTTCTGGCATAACGCAAATGCTTATGCCAAAATTTGTCCTGACAACGATACAAGGTGAAATCACCTCAACATCAGCTCATTTCTTTGCCATAGTCGGGATGTTTATGATGCTCTTTGGCGGACTTATGATTCATGCATTGTATAGCGCCCAGCCTCAACGCCCAGCGATTTTCTGGTGCGCCATGCAGAAATTGGGTGCTTTTGCTGCAGTCGGCCTTGGCGTTTTGAATGGGATATTCGGTACTATCGCCTTGGCAGTCGCTGTCTTCGACCTATTTTCCGGCCTTCTTTTCTTATACTATTTAAACCAATCAAAAGTTGAACTGGCTTAGCTACTTTTTCTTTTACACCTACATCGGTCTTGTGGTTGTAGCCGGATTTTGGGGTGCGTTTATCAATCCGCATTTCGATTTCAGGCTGCTATTCCAACTTGATACGATGGATTTAGAGGAAAACGTCAGAATAAACTTGCTGAGTCAATACCGCTTTCTGCGTGCATTGGAACTGGGCTTCGGTCTATTTTCCCTGCGGTTTGTCAGCCAAATATTTCATGAGAGAAAATTTAATGAGTTGTACCTTGTGATCATGTTCTCAGGCATTCTGGCAAGAACCATCTCTCTATTTGCTGATGGAATACCTGGCATATTACATCTCTTCTTCCTGACCTGGGAATTCATTGGATTGATCATCATTTTCCTTTACACAAGAAAAACCATCTCCCCCAATGCTGGCTGATAGATCAATAAATGCTGACAAACCCAGGCGATCTCTTATCCTCGCCGGCGGGGGAATGCGTCTCGCCTACCAGGCGGGTGTGCTGATAGCACTGGAAGAAGAAGGGCATTCATTTAGTCATATCGATGGGACTTCCGGAGGAATTTTCAACGCTGCTATGCTGGCTTCCGGGCTTTCGGCGCATGAGATGGCTGAAAAATGGCGAAAGATAAAGATCAGGCACTTCATGTCGCTACGGCCACTGGGCAGTTACTTAAAACCCATGAACATGACCGGTTTCGGAGATGCTGATGGCATTCGCGATCATATATTCCCTGGCCTTGGTATCGATATCGCTAAAATCCGTTCCAGTAATTCCGCCGATTTCACATTCAACGTCTGTAATTTTTCGGATAAAACGGTAGAGGCCATCTCCCAAAATGAAGTGACAACGGAGCATCTACTCGCCGGCGTTTCACTGCCGATGGTAATGCCTGGGCTGGAAATAAACGGAAAATGGTATAGTGATGCGGTGTGGATAAAAGATGCCAACCTTATGGAAGCTGTGCGCAGGGGATCAGAAGAACTATGGTTGGTGTGGGCTATCGGCAATACTAAAACGTATTTGCCCGGAGCCCTTAATCAATACGTCCATATGATTGAAATGAGCGCCAATGGAGCGCTACTGGAAGAATACGAACGGATAAAGCTCATTAACACACGCCTTGCCGAAGGTAAATCAGCATATAACCTCAAGTCACCGGTAAAACTCTTTGTGATCAAGCCGACCTTTCCACTACCCTTAGACCCTGACCTGTACTTTGGCAAAATTGATGCCCGTTCATTGATCAATATGGGTTATCAACATGCTAAAAATGCTCTGAATTCCATGCCTGGAGATGGTGTGGTTATGGATAAGTCAGCCACGAAAATGACGGACCCAGGTACGCGCCTTAATTTTAGAGCTGAATTCTCTGGCTACCTCAACTCGGGTAACGCTCGCATCCCTGCGCAGTTTTATACCTATTTTGTCTTGTCGCGCCATTACCGTTTCGACATGCTCGTTGTATATGCCAGCATTAAAACGGATTCGTTCGGTAGAGAGATTCCCTGCTTCAATGCACAGGTTAAAGCGTCGAAAGCCCAGGGCCATCGCAGCATTACGTACACTGCGCAATTTGTAGAATCGGGTAAAACTTATTCTATAGAAGCAGTATTTCGTCTTGGGTCTGCGGTAGATTTTCTTATGGGCCTGGCTTTTAAAACCGTTCAACTTTCCGTATCCGATGAAAGCAACTCCCTCTTCATGAAAGGTCTGCTTTTGCAACACATACCCAATCGTTTAAAATCCATGCTCAACACCAATGTCCGGCGACGCGACGGTACTTCCGGTGGACTGAAACTGCGATATCAGATGGCATCTAAACTTATTAACTATGAAGTTTGAACAAAAACCTATGGTCGGTTGGTTCGATGTGAAGCAACTCGCATCAACCGGTTTGAAAACTGCATTATCGATGGCTTTTGGCAATTATGCCGATAAGCGAGAAATCCAGGCCTTCAGTGATCAAGGCATTTTCGATTTTTCCAATAATCCTGAGCTTTGGGTGGATTACATCGCAGACCTTGGTGATGGATTCAACAGCACTTACACCCTTGCTCATCTGATGTCGCAGGAATCGATTAAAGCAGGCCAGGATACATTGAAACGAGGTAATATTCTCATCATGGGAGGCGATGAAGTATATCCTACGCCTGAAACTATTGAATATAAAGACAGACTTCAGGGTCCATATAATGCTGCCTTTCCGTGGATCGATGAAAAAACAGAACCCAAAGAATCCAAACCAAGGCTTTTTGCCATTCCCGGTAATCACGACTGGTACGACGGTCTTACTAATTTCATGAAACTATTTTGTCAGGGTCGCGCTTTTGGAAACCGGCTCACCCAGCAAACAAGGAGCTATTTCGCTATTAAACTCCCTCACCGCCATTGGCTCGTCGGAATAGACATTCAACTCAACAGCGATATCGACGAACCGCAGAAGAACTATTTCAAAGAAAAAGTTGCGCCGCATTTCCAGTCGGGTGACAAAGTGATCATTTGCACCGCAGAACCATCGTGGGTATTCGCTTCTCAGACGGGCAATTTTGAAGCTGAGGACCGGTTGAAATATTTCATTGATAAAATCCTGAAAGGCAAGGACGATGATAAAAACAGCAAAGATTTACATGTGGTAGCCATGCTCACCGGCGACTTGCATCACTATTCGCGCTATGCAGCAAAAACCAAAGCCGGGATATTGACGCACCTCATTACAGCAGGTGGAGGCGGCGCTTTTATGCATCCGACCCATAATCTGAAAAAAGAATTTCTATTTGAAACCGGTTTTGGGGCTACCTTGGAAAAGACCTTTCCGTCTGCTGTGACATCCCGAATGCTGGTATGGAAAAACCTCGCTTTTCCATGGCTCAATAAGGGTATGAGCCTGTTCCTCGGATTCATCTACCTCTTTATAGCCTGGAGTATGCAAAGCGCTTCGTTGTCGGCTGGTTCCGCTTCTTTAATGGAAAAACTGGCCGAAATCCAGATTAGTATAAACAATGCCTCCGAGGCCCTGGGTATCATTCTGGATAGTCTCCGGTATTCTCCAATGGCAGTCCTGCTGAATCTCTTGCTCCTTGGCGGATTGACGCTTTTTACCGACACTTCCTCAAAAAACGGCAAATGGAACTTCATTTTCGGAATATTGCACGGACTTGCTCAACTGAAATGCCTCTACTTATGCCTCTGGATTTTTTCCATATTGAATATTCAAAAATTCGATCTTGAGCCCTCATGGATTAATTCCGCTTTATTCAGTGTTGAAATGGTAGTTGTTGGTGGCATCATATCCGGGTTTATTTTCGGACTATACCTGATAGCCAGTGCACTTATTCTGAAAAACCACCCAACTGAGGCCTACTCGGCATTCCGCGACGAAGACTACAAGAATTTTTTGAGATTACACATTACCAAAAATAAGTTGATCATCTACCCCATTGGCATTAAGACGGTAGTGAAAAACTGGCGAAACACCGGAACGGATGAAAAACCTGTTTTCGCCGGTGGACCCATTGAATTTGAACTTATTGAAACTCCCATTGAAATAACCGAAAAACCATGAACAGATTATCTAAACCAATCACTGAGTTAAAA
This sequence comes from Cyclobacteriaceae bacterium, assembly GCA_041750735.1. Classification (GTDB taxonomy): domain Bacteria; phylum Bacteroidota; class Bacteroidia; order Cytophagales; family Cyclobacteriaceae; genus JAAUQL01. Next base: position 4,105 of record JBGSYX010000618.1, on the reverse strand, counting down.
CCGCATTATGAGGTAGTCGTCATCGGATCAGGCTATGGCGGCGGCATTGCTGCATCGCGCATGTCCAGATTGAAGAAAAAGGTTTGCCTGCTGGAAAAAGGAAAGGAATTTCTTCCTGGAGAATTTCCTAACACCCTGGTAGAGGCTGGCAAGGAAATGCAGATTCAGAATGGCAAAAAAACCATTGGCGACAGCAACGGGCTGTACAATTTCGTCATGGGCGATGATATAAATGTATTTAAGGGGTGCGGACTTGGCGGCACATCCCTTGTCAATGCCAATGTATCGATCGAAGCGGAAGAACGGGTTTTTGAAGATAAATGGTGGCCCGCTGAGTTGCGCAAAGACATGAACACACTGAAATTGGGATTACAGCGCGCCTGGGAAATGCTGAAACCAAATCCCTATCCCGAAGGTAAAAACGGCTACCCGGTATTGCCAAAAACAGAGGGAATGCGACAATCTGCTGCGGCCATGAAGGAACCATTCAGGTTATTGGATATCAACGTCACATTCGAAGATACGGTGAATCCCATGGGTGTCACTCAGCCAAAATGCACTAACTGCGGTGATTGTGTCACGGGCTGCAACCACGGCGCTAAAAACACCACGGCGATGAATTACCTGCCCGATGCGGTGAACCACGGCGCTGAAATATTTACCGAGGCCGGTGTCTCGCACATCAGCCGTCAGGGAAAACGCTGGCTGGTATTTTTCAAACTATTTGGCACCGGACGTGAAAAGTTCGACGCCCCTGACATGTTTGTTTCTGCGGATATGGTCTTCATTAGCGCCGGTTCGCTGGGCAGCACGGAAATCCTGCTGCGCTCCGCCAAAAAAGGTCTTGATATTTCTGAAATGACCGGAAAGCGCTTCACCGGCAATGGTGACGTGTTGGGATTTGGATATAATAATGATCGCCGGATCAATGGCATCGGCTTAGGCGAAAAAGCAAAGACAGGCGAAATCTACGACGTCGGTCCGTGCATCACCAGTGTCATCGACCTTCGGCACCGCGATAAACTCGAGGATGGTATGACGCTGGAAGAAGGAAGTATACCGGCACCCATAAAATCGGTGATGCTTCCGGCGCTTCTCCCGGTATCCCGGCTTATCGGCAAAGACACTGATTCAGGATTTGTTGACTTTATGAACGAAAAATGGCGTGAGGTGAAAAGCTTTTTCGGAGGCGTTTACCGCGGTGCCATCAACCACACACAGGTGTACCTCGTCATGTCGCACGACAGTGGCGATGGGCTGATGGAACTGGATGACGACCATCTGAAAATCAAATGGAAGGGAGTCGGTAAAGAAGCCATATTCAAAAAAGTAAGTGAAAACATCAAAAAGGCGACGGCGGCTCTTGGTGGTACCTACATTAAAAACCCAACCTGGACCAAGATGCTCGATTATGACCTGGTCACGGTTCATCCGCTTGGCGGGTGTATCATGGGCGAGGAAGCTGCTACCGGGGTCACCGATCACAAGGGCCAGGTGTTCAAAGGCAACTCCGGTAAATCCCTTCATCCCGGTTTGTATGTGATGGATGGGGGCCATCATCCCACGCCCGGTAGGCACTAATCCACTGCTCACGATCAGTGGCCTGGCTGAGCGAAATTGTAAGTTGATTGCTGATGAATTTAAAGAAACGCTGGATTATGGCTTTGGAGCTATTCCTAAAAAAGATATAAAGGATCCGAAACCCGGAGTACAATTCACCGAAACGATGCGCGGATATTTCTCTCTGAATGAAAAAGAAGATTTCAAAAAGGCGTTTGATCTCGGGAAAAAGGAAGATTCTCCATTTGAATTCACCCTTACCATTCGGTCTGATGACTCCGAGAAATTCCTCAAAGAGCCCGATCACCTTGCCGCTATGTCAGGCACTGTGACCGCTCCGAAACTCTCAGCCAGTCCGATGACCATCAGCCAGGGTAAATTCAACCTTTTTATCAGTGACCCAACCGAGCCAAAAAACAAAAAAATGGTATATGAGGCCCAATTGCACAGCATAGAAGGAAAATCGTGGTTTTTCCATGGATACAAAGAAATTAAAAATGACAAAGGTCTTGATGTGTGGATGGATACGACCACCCTGTTCATCACAATTTATGAAGGTCGGGACGTGACTGCGAAAGTTGTTGGGAAGGGCAAAATGGTTATAGAACCGAAGGATTTCGCGAAGCAACTCACTACCATGAAGGCGATCAACCTCGAAAAAGGCGATAAAGGCATTAGCATCATCGCTTCCTTCGGTAAATTTTTCGCCGGGAATGTGTGGGATACCTTTGTCAGCGGTGGGTTGAAGTAAAATCCGATCGATCAATTCAGTGGTGCGGTTTTAGTACAGCGTAGCGCGAGTCAATTCATCGGTTACCAACCATAAGGGAAAATCTCCGCTCTGAATTATTGCTTTCTCCGCACGATATAGGCTTGAAAAAATTACCAATGGTTGACAATATGGTGTCGGCGGGTTTTTTGAAACGCGTTACTATCCACCGTGACAAAAGCTGAAACAGAGACGGAATGCCGAATGCGGAACGAATCACCCCGCTTCACTATATTGTGTGTGGGTATGTGCTTTTTAATCCTGGTCATCAATCCCTTTAACTGTCATTAGTAAAAAATCAAGACATTTTGAATAGTCCAAATCCTCGTATTCAAGTCCAATCTTCCTGATATTTGAATAATAATCCTTAAGTCTTTTGTAATAGTTTTTTTCTAGCTGAACTGAAGTCGCCTTTTGTCCAATTTTATCAATCAGGAACCATTTCTCAATTAATCTTGCAGTCCGTCCGTTTCCATCTTGAAATGGATGGATTTTTACAAAAACAAGATGTAATAATGAAGAATAATAGAATATCTCAAAAGGATTTAAATCTGTATTTAGTAACAAGTCAATGTCATGAAACAATCTGTCAAGTTCGGATTTAACTATCTCTGGACTTGCTGCAACATATTCAATTTTATCATCGCTATTGATTACAAACATTGGATTATTACGAATAAATCCTTGTTGACTTTTGGGTAATAAACTTTTACTCAAAATGGAATGTGTCTTTTGAACATTTTCAAGTGTCAATCTATTATTGTCAATGAAATCATATGCTGAATATAAATCATCTACTTTTCGGGTATAATCAGGTTTAAATTTAACTTTTAAGAATTTGTGTTTAAAATAACTATCAAAGTCAATATCCTCTCCCTCAATCTTTGATGAATAAACTGATGAAACCGATTTATAAAATTGAAAATAATCAACTGGCATCTCCAGTTTTTTGATTTTATCAATTTTATCCAAAGGTGATTCTCTTACAGCTTTGGTGTAATCATCCAGTAATTTATCAGTCAGAATATTAAAATCCATTTATTATCCATTTACACAAAGATAATCTTTTAATCCCTGTATTGAAATCAGCTTATAATTGAAAACGTGCGGCTCTCTTGGCATTACCCAACGGTTGCGGTATGAAAAGTTGCCGATTGCGGACGATATCCTACTGCGCCTTCGCGAAGCTTCGGCGGAGCGAGGTCACTTTACACCAACTTTTTTTACAGACTACAAACCTTCGCATATCACTGAACCGACCGAAGAGAGCTCAGCGAAGCTAAACCCATATTGGCTATACCGCGTGTATGATGTTATTCTATCAATTCAAAATCCCCAGGCTTCCATGTTTTATCAAAGTAGGCTTGCTCGGTGCCATAAGTTCTGAACAAGGGAAACCAACCTTCACCAAGATTGGTTTGCAGCCAATTACTTTCTTTGCCTTGGGGTGCTTTTGGACCGATGTACAAGTCCACACTACCATCTGCGTTTATAATCAGATTCTTATCTCTCGAATCGACACTAGTAGCCCTTAGTTTATCCTTTGCATTTTTATTGTCTATAAAACAGCGGGTGTTTTCGCTATATAAAGTTAATGCCCAGAAATTAGAAGCAGGAATACCAGTTGGAAAATGGATTTTGTAAGTATTTGACCCAAGCAAGAGGTTGCCATCTTTATCTTCCTTGGTGGTTAAATAACTTGTCGTACCTGGTCCTGGCGTATTAGATTGCATACCTGCTGTTACGGTAACAGCTTCATAATAATACTGTGTACTT
>JBGSYX010000617.1:0-13348 GCA_041750735.1 Cyclobacteriaceae bacterium | reverse complement strand
TCAAGTTGAAAAATAGAAAAAATCCAATATAATGTTTAACTTTATGAAGTTTTCCTGTAATGGAATTGTATGCTGAAAGCGAAAAGTGACACCTTGCTGATTGAAACACCCCAGAAGCCCATGTTAAAAGGTGAGGTTCCGGTTTCGTACGACCAGGCAAAATGCATCCTGAAAGTGGAGAGGAATATCGTCACAGATATCCAGGAAACGCGAAACAACCTTTTTGAATGTGATTTGCAGAAGGTGATCGGTAAGGATATCAATGTCATTTTTCCCGAGTACCAGCCCGACGGTCGATTGTCCAAAGATGTCTTTAAAAGTATCCTAAGCACATTGAAAAGCGGCATACCGCTTTCTACAAACCTTCAAATAAAAACATCGAATGGCCAGTTGCATTTCACTGAAATAAGTGTGTTCAGTTTTGAAGCCACCCGCTATTATATAACCATTTCACCCAAAAAATTTGAGGTATCATCCATCCGCCAGACAATTGCTACACAGGAGCCGGTAAGTCTGCAACATCTCATTTCGGAAGGCGCGCTTATGTTCAAGTGTTATGATACAGACGGTTCGGTTTATTATCTGAACAGCACGTATCTTGACTTTACGGCTACGACATTCAGCCAGCAGTTGGGCGATGCATGGATAAATACGGTGCACTCATCTGATAGAAACCGCATAAAGAAAACCCTTCGAAACGCCATTGAGCGTAAGGAAAAATACAGCCTCGTTTATGAATTAGAAAAAGGGGATAACACATTCACCCGGGTATTTGAGTCTGGCATGCCGATTTTCACCAGAAACGGAAGCTTTAACGGCATTGCCGCGGCTATCATTGATTTAAGTGAAATGGAAGACCGGCGCCTTACCGCCCTGGTTCAGCACAAAGAAGATCTTGGTGATCTGGCTGAAAATGCGCCAGTACTTTTCAAAATGTCGGACAGCCGCAACGAGTTTTACTACTTCAGTAATCAGTGGATCAACTTTACCGGCAAGACCCTCAAAGAACAACATCGCGGCGGCTGGTTCGAAAGCGTACATCAAGAAGACCAGGAGAATGTCAGATCGGCCATAGAGGCAGCATTTAGTAAAAGAAAAAAATACGGCATCGTTTACCGAATATACAATGCTCAGAACCAGTTGCGCTGGATGCATGAAGCGGGAATCCCACTTTATGAGAGTGAAGGAGCATTTTCCGGTTATATCTCTGCCACAGTAGATATCACTGATAAAAAGCTGGAAGAAGATGAGAAAAGCCTGCAACAAGCACTTCAGGAATCAGAACGCAAGCTTCATAATTCCCTTGAAAAGTCGCATTTAGTCGCCTTTTCGCTCGACAAAGACGGTAGGATTACGTTTTGCAATGATGCCCTGAGTCTCGTCACCGGTATGACCAGAGAAGAGATGGAAGGTGCCCTTTTCTATGAATGCCTCTTTCCTGAACACTTGCAGGCTGAAGCGAAGGAATTCCTTCACAATATCATTTATAACAGCGGGTACGTTACTTCCTTCGAGGGTCAGTTAGCCAATAAGGAAGGCAAGTCAATTATTTTAAAACTAAGTACGGTAGTACTGTATAACGCCAAAGGTCAGATTGCCGGCGTGACGCTCGTGGGTGAAAACGTGACTGAAAAAAGAAAAATCGCTGAGGAACTAAAGCGCAGCAATGACCAGTTGAAAGAATTATTCGATAATGCCAATGACCTTATCCAGATTTTTTCTCTTGACGGAAAATTGCAGTTCGTGAATAAAATCTGGAAAGAAAAACTCGGTTACCAGAATCACGAAATCCCAGATCTCCGCATTCATGATATTGTTCACCCGGATTATCTGAGCAAGACTACTATAGCCCTGGAATTGATTGTAGAAGGGAAAAATGTCGATAAGTTCGACACCGCGTTTGTAGCAAAAAATGGCAAGAAGATTTATCTCACGGGTGGCGTTAACTGCTCCTTCAAAGACGGGAAGCCACTGGAGTTTAGGGGTATTTTTCACGACATCACGGATCGTATAAGGGCAGAGAAAGCCCAGGCGCTTTATTACAAAATCGCCAATATGACCATTCACAGCTCCAACCTGGAAACATTGTTCTCCAATATCCATCATGAACTCAGCAACATTATTGAAGCTAAGAATTTTTACGTGGCTTTGCTGGACAAGGAAGACAAAAAGCTCCGGTTTCCATACCTCATCGATGAGTCCAATTCCATGTTTGCCGAGCAGTTTGAACGAAAACTGGGCAACGGGCTCACAGAATATGCCATGGGTTCCAACAAACCACTTTTCCTTTATGAGAAAGACATCGTAAATCTGCATTATCATGGCAGGGTTTCGGTCGAAGGCACCATCCCAAAGATTTGGCTGGGTGTACCGCTCAAGATTTCAAACCGTGTCATAGGCCTTATTTCACTTCAGTGCTACAACACTACCAGTACCTACAATTACCGTGACCTTGAATTGCTTGACTTTATCTCGGGACAAATAGCGCTGGCTATCGAAAGAAAGCAGAAGGAACATAAAATATTTGAACAGTCGGCTAGGTTAAAGGCCATCTTCGAAAGTAGTAGCCACCTTATATGGTCAGTGGACAAGGAATTTGGTTTTACCTCCTTCAACCAGAATTATTTTAAAACCAATAAGGATTTTTACAATCTCGACACCATCGAGAAAAATCAGAAGGGGCGAAAATCCAAGTTCCTGACTCAGGACGAAATCTTCTGGAAAACAAAATACCAGGATGTTTTTGATGGGCAGTTTCTTCATTTTGAGTCCTCACTCGTCAATAAATTCAACAACCAGGAAATATGGAAAGAAATATTCCTGAATCCCATTTACGAAGAAAATGGAAAGATACAGGAAGTCTTTGGCATAGCTCACGACATAACGGAGAAAAAACTTGCCGACCTGGCTTTGATGGAAAACGAGGAGAAATTCAGGAATATCTTTGAATCGTTCCAGGATATCTATTTTCGCTGTGATAAAAAAGGGACCATCACCATGGTGAGTCCATCGGTAAAGGAGCTCCTTGGTTTTGATGAAAAGTTCGTTCTTGGTAATAACATTGTCACGTTCTATCCGGATTTTGCTCAATCAAAACCATTGATTCATCAGCTTGTCCGTGAAAAAAGTCTGCGCAATGTCGAGGCGTCCGTTAAAAGTAAATCTGGCAAATCGCTGGAATTTTTATGCAATATCAGGGTATTCCACCAAGGTCGGAAATACAACTATATGGAAGGTGTTGCAAGGGACATCACAAAATTGAAGGAAGCCACACTGGAGCTACAAAAGGCTAAGGAAATTGCAGAAAGGTCGCTTAAGGTAAAGGAGAACTTCCTCGCCAACATGAGCCACGAGATCCGCACTCCAATGAACGGGGTAATCGGCACCATTGACCTTCTTACAAATACGCTACTGGATGATGATCAGCAACGCCATGTACAAACCATTAAAAAATCATCTGAAACCCTGCTCACCATTCTTAATGATATTCTGGACCTTTCGAAGATCGAAGCCGGTAAGCTGGAACTGCGGAGGCTACCGGTAAGAATCAAAAATACGCTTGAAAAACTTTATGCATTGTTCACACAGCAAGCCCAAGCCAAGGAAATAAATCTGTACTACCACCTCGACAACAACCTGCCTGAAAAGATGCTCTTGGATGAAACCCGCCTCCTCCAGGTTCTGTCAAATCTCACTTCCAACGCCATCAAATTTACCGATGGCGGCGGCTCTATTAATATTAGCCTTAGAACGATCGTAAAGAGTGGTAAGAAAATCATCGTAAAAGTGGTTGTGAGCGACAGTGGAATAGGGATATCGCAGGAGAATATCAAAAAGTTATTCAACAGCTTCAGTCAGGTAGAGGATTCGTCAACAAAATCATTCGGCGGCACTGGTCTCGGACTCTCCATTTCCAAAGAGCTGTGTAAACTCATGGGAGGCGACATTGGGGTTTACTCAGCTTTGGGCCTCGGTAGCTCGTTCTGGTTTACGTTTGAAGCCGAAGAAACGAATGAAGATGTCATTGACGACGAAGAATTGCTGCAAAAGGATATTCGGATCAGCAATTTCTTTAATGAATTCGAGCCAGTGGTCCTTCTTGTGGACGACAATATGGTAAATCGTCAGGTTGCAGGGGAAATTTTGAAAAAATCCGGCTGTAAAGTGGATGTCGCTGTAAATGGGCAAGATGCAATCAATAAAGCACAGAAAAAGCGATATGACGTGATCTTCATGGACATACAGATGCCTGACATGGACGGCGTAACGGCTACTAAGAAAATTAAGGCACTGGGAATAAAAGATCTGGCACCGATCGTCGCTATGACTGCCTACTCTATGAAAGAAGATAAGGAGCGCTTTATCACATCGGGCCTCGATGATTATATTTCCAAACCCATCAAAGCCAAGGAGTTGCTTAATAAAATCCGGACGTTGCTCCATATAAAGAAAGATGATACACCACTCGAAGTCATCACTGTTGAGTCAAACAACACAATTATTAACCTCGATATCGTGGAGCAACTAAAAAAATATGGTGGAGAAGAAATGGTGATCAGTGTATTTACCGATTTTGAAAATGAAACCACTGAGCAAATCGATAGTTGCTTTGTTTCCCTTGAAGATGGCAACTACGAAAATATTTTAATTAATTTGCATACACTCAAAGGAAATGCCGGCACTCTGGGAATAGACAAAGTTTCGATGCTTACAGTAGAAATTGAGTCGAAGTTGAAACAGCAAAAGAAAATATACGATGGATTGGCGGAAGAACTTATTGAGTTGAAATCACGTTTTGAGGAATTCAGAAAATTTTACCCTACATTTTTAAATAACTGATTTAACATGGATTCGAAAAAAGTACTTATTGCCGAGGATAGTTCTGTGATACAGAATCTGACAAAAAAAATACTCCAGATCCAGAATTATGAGATTTTTTCAGCAAAGAACGGCGTTCAGGTTTTATCCATGCTGGAAAAAGAAAACTTCGATATTATCCTTATGGACATAAACATGCCACAAATGGATGGTATGGAGTGTGCCAGGCAAATTCGCAAACTCAGCGACTCTAAAAAATCAACCGTGCCTATCGTCGCTATTACTGGTAATGCCATGAATTATTCAAAAGAAGAATTTCAAGCTGCCGGAATAAATGAATACCTGCAAAAGCCGCTAAATTTCGATACCCTTGTTGAGACCGTAAAGACGTTGACCAGCTAAATGGAGATTAAATATACCAGGCATTTTCTCAATAAAATCGAAGACATTTTTTCTGAATCAGACTACGCTCTTCGCTACGAAAAGGGCAATTTTAAGTCGGGCTATTGCATTATCCGCGATTCAAAGGTGGTCGTAGTAAACAAATTTTATTCACTCGAAGGCAAAGTAAACTGCCTGATGGAAATCCTGAAAACGGTGGACCTGAATACCGACAAACTGACTCCTAAAAATCTGAGCGCCTATCAGGACCTGAAATCATCGCTTTGAATCTTAAAATCACCTTTCTGGGAACAGGCACCTCACAGGGTATTCCAATCGTGGGATGCGATTGCACGGTGTGCAGATCCGCCGACCCGCGTGACAATCGGCTGCGAACGTCAGTGTTGATCCAGGCCAAAGGTCTTAATATAGTCATCGATACTGGTCCGGACTTCCGATACCAGGTATTGCGTGCTGGATTAAGCAGACTCGATGCAGTGCTGTATACCCACGAACATAGGGATCATATAGCAGGGTTGGATGATATCAGACCATTCAATTACATGCAGGCCGGCGCTATACCTCTTTACGGTAATGGGGAAGTAATTAAAAGAATCAAGGTTGAGTTTGATTATATCTTCAAGGGAGACTACCCGGGTATTCCGAAAGTAGAGATTCATGAGATTGATAATTCTCCATTTACTATTGGTGCATTGGCCATTATGCCTATACAGGTGATGCATCACAAAATGCCGGTATTTGGCTTCAGAATTGGTGATTTCACCTATATCACGGATGCTAACTCCATTCCAGAAGAGGAAATGAAAAAAATCCAAGGCTCACGTTTTCTGGTGATAAACGCTCTACAGCGCGAAGATCACCCGTCACACTTTACACTCGATGAAGCCTTGGAAGTTATTCGACATATAAACCCTGAAAAGGCCTTTTTAATCCATATGGGCCATAATATGGGGTTACATCAACAACTAGCAGGCGAACTTCCGCCCAATGTTTTTCTTGCATATGATGGACTTTCGGTAGAATTGCATCATGCATAACAGTTACTTCTTTCTTCGGTTGCTGAGTCGTCAACTGGATTCTGAATTGAAAGGGTATCGCTTTCTCGAGATCTTTTCACAACAAAAAAACGAACTCATCATTGTTCTGGAAAAAGGTTCCGAAAGGAGGAATATAAGAGGACTGTTCAGCCCCGAATTTTGCTGCATTTCATTTCCGGTCGAATTCAACCGCGCTCGCCGTAACAGCGTCGATCTTTTCAAACCCATCACTGGGAATATAATTATCGGCGTGGTTCAGGTTGAAAACGATCGATCCTTTTATTTCACTATGGAAAATGGATACTTTCTGCTTTTTAAAATGCATGGGAACAGGGCCAATATCTTACTATTCCACCATGGTGTATTGCTGGAACTATTTCGCAATAATCTGAGTGGGGACTTCGGTATTCAATTAGATCCGCTGGGCAAAAAATTCGATTTCACTGAAAGCCAGCTGGAATCGTTTGATGGAAATTACAAAAAATGTCTTCCTACTTTTGGCTCTGCATTCGATGAGTTTTTAATTAAAAAAGGCTACTGGTCATCCAATAATTCCTCTCGATACAGGATGCTTTGTGAATTGCTTTTATACCTGGAGTCCCCGGAAATTTTCATCCACGAAGAGCCAGATAAAAAACCAGTTCTTACACTTCTTCGCCGGAATGTTGAAGATCGAAAGCACAACCAACCCACAGATGCACTGAATGATTTGTATAAACAATGGGTAGCGTCCTATTTGGTGAATCGCGAAAAGCAGCGACAAAAACTATTGATTTCCCAGCAAATCGAAAAGGCTGATTTTTTCATTGCAGCACAAACCAAAAAAATTTCCGAGCTGGAAAAGAAGCACAGTTATGAGCGGTTAGGCGATCTTCTCATGGCCAATTTGCATTTGGTCGAGCCACATTCAATTATGATTTCCCTCCCTGATTTTTATACAGGCCAACTCATTAATATTGATTTGAAAGTCAATCTCACTCCGCAGGACAATGCGGCGCGTTATTATCGCAAGGCAAAAAAACAACGGATGGAGATCAGCTATCTGAAAGAATCCATTTCCGCCAGGCAACAATTAATGATGGATTTGAATTTGAAGCTCGAATCCCTGGAAAAGACAGGGACAATAAAGGAACTGAGAAATGCACCTATACCGGATGACGATGCCACCAATTTACCGTATCACCAGGTTCGGTTTATGAACTATGACATTCTGATTGGAAAAAATGCGCAGAAAAACGAACAGCTTACTTTTAAGGTGGCGCAGAAAAACGACATTTTTCTCCATACCTGCGATGTGCCCGGCTCGCATGTGATCGTCCGGCTGAAACCAGGCCAAAACATTCCACGGCCTGTATTGGAAAAAGCAGCTGCATTTGCGGCATTCAGTTCTAAAAGTAAAAGTGAATCCCTTGTCCGCATTGCTTATACACCCCGAAAATATGTCCGAAAGCCCAAAGGGATGCCTGTTGGTACCGTGATTATTGAAAAAGAAAAAACCTTACTTGTCAGGCCGGAAGCCTTCAAAAAATAAGGTTCTCCTTCGATTTCAGATTTTCTATGGCGAATTCCTTGGAGTAATGAACTTCTGCAATGGTGGCAATACGGTTTCTCAATACCTCCATAGAGAATGTATCCTCAAATCCCCGAATCATCAGGAAATAATCAAACTCCTTCAGTTCTGGCAACAGGTATGCCGATTGTACCGAGAAATCATTTGTTGATTTGTTTTTCAGAAGTCTGATCTGGCTATTTTCAGTTTCGTGCAGATAGTTGCAAATAACCAGGTTTTGGGTTTTTAGGAATTCGATTTCGATATCTTTTTCCTTATTCAGTTGGATGTCCAGCAAATTATTAAGCTTCCATGCAAGCCGGTATTCTTTCAGCGTGCAGGTGATACCAACCAGCGAAAAGTCGTACTGAATTTCGTTTTCAAGCTTAAGTTTTTTCATGTTCAAAGCTACAAATTGCCACAGTTTGATAAAGCATTTTAGGAGGAAGGTTATCAAGGGAATGTAGAAATATTGGCATGGTCATTTTTCCCTTGACCTGATAATATAGTAAAAACATCCGTGAGGGGGCAATTATGGGAAAAGAATGACTTTTAAAATAGTTTGACAATGTTGGGCTAAATGTATTTCTTTGCACTGAGTTTTAACAAAATCAACAGAATAAGATGTCAGAAATTGCACAAAAAGTTAAGGGAATCATTATCGACAAACTTGGAGTCGAAGAATCAGAAGTTACTCCAGAAGCAAGCTTCACCAATGATTTGGGAGCGGATTCATTAGATACCGTTGAGTTGATAATGGAATTTGAAAAGGAATTCAACATTTCTATTCCTGACGACCAGGCCGAAAACATCGCCACTGTAGGTCAGGCGATCGCTTACCTCGAAGAAAACGTAAAAGGCTAATTCCTTCTTAATAATAAATTCTTTATGAATTTAAAAAGGGTTGTAGTAACAGGGTTAGGGGCACTAACACCGATTGGCAACAATGTCAAAGATTATTGGCACGGATTGATCAATGGTGTTAGTGGCGCTGCACCCATCACCAGGTTTGACGCATCTAAATTTAAAACTCAATTTGCCTGTGAAGTAAAGAATTTCGAACCTTCTGACCACCTCGATAAGAAAGAGGTTAGAAAGATGGACCTTTTTACCGTTTACGCACTCGTCACGGCCCAGGAAGCTTTCGAAGATTCAAAACTTCAGTTGGATAAAATCAATGGCGACAGAGCCGGAGTTATCTGGGGATCGGGCATTGGTGGTATCACCGCATTTCAAACAGAGGTAATAGAGTATGCACGAGGCGACGGAACTCCTAGGTACAATCCGTTCTTTATCCCAAAAATGATTGCTGACATTAGTGCAGGCTATATCAGTATCAGATACGGATTTCGTGGGCCCAATTTTGCTACGGTTTCCGCATGTGCTTCCGCAACCAATGCTATAGTCGATGCATACAATTATATCAGACTCGGCAAGGCCGACATTATTCTAAGTGGCGGATCTGAAGCCTCGGTTATTGAATCAGGCATAGGTGGATTCAACGCACTAAGAGCACTTTCAGAAAGAAATGACTCCCCACAGACAGCATCCAGACCCTTTGATAAGGATCGTGATGGATTTGTTCTTGGTGAAGGTGGTGGTGCCCTTATATTAGAATCTTTGGAGCACGCACAGAAAAGAGGAGCACATATATATGCAGAGATTGTTGGCGGTGGAATGTCCGCTGACGCCTATCATATTACAGCACCTCATCCGGATGGTTTAGGCGCCACCCTTGTGATGCGCAATGCACTGGAAGATGCTGAAATGGTTCCTTCTGAAATCGATTACATTAATGTACATGGCACGTCTACTCCACTCGGCGATATTAGCGAAACCAAAGCTGTTAAAAGTGTTTTTGGTGACCATGCCTATAAACTGAACATAAGCTCTACCAAATCCATGACTGGACATTTACTTGGTGCTGCCGGTGCTGTGGAATCGATTGCGTCCATTCTTGCCATAGAACACCAGATTGTTCCTCCGACCATCAATCACTTCACCGATGATGATCAGATCGACAACAATCTCAATTTTACTTTTAATAAAGCACAAAAACGGGTAGTGAATGCCGCATTGAGTAACACATTTGGGTTTGGCGGACACAACGTCACCGTGATTTTTAAGAAGTTTCAATAAACCATCATTTCTTTGCTTAGGAAATTTATCAAGGCATGGTTCTTTGATTCTCCGGGCAACAGGCGTTTCAGGCAAAAAATAAAGGCAATAGCTGCAGTATTTCCAGAGAATATTGAGCTTTATAAATTAGCTACGAAGCACAGGTCTATTGCCAGGCAAAATGATATTGGTCTCAGAGAATCCAATGAAAGGCTTGAATACCTTGGCGATGCAATACTTGGTTCTGTAGTTGCAGAATATCTCTTTAAAAAATTCCCTATGAAAGATGAAGGCTTCCTTACCGAAATAAGGAGCCGGATAGTAAATCGGGATGCACTGAACATCGCCGCCAGGAACATGGGGATTATAAATATTGTTGAATATTCTGACAACCGGAAAAACCGGCTCGCATATAAATCCATATTTGGCGACACCCTCGAAGCGCTCATCGGCGCTATATACCTGGACAAAGGTTATAAATTGACCAGACGTTTTATTGTGAATAAGATCCTGAAGCAGCAATACGATCTGGATCTGATCGTGAATAACAACCCCAACTATAAGAGTAAAATTATCGAATGGGCCCACCGGCAAGACAGAGAACTGAAGTTCGAAATCTCTGAAATCAAAGGTGATAGCCACAACCGCGAATTTAAAGCGGACTTGATCATGGACGGAAACGTAATTGCTCATGGTATGGGTTTCAGCAAGAAAAAGGCTGAGCAGGATGCCGCTCAAAAATCCTGTGAAAAGCTACAGATTGAATAGTATATTTGTTCCTTCTTTTTCGATCTGAATCCAACCGAATGGCGAAAATAAGGGTAGCCGGCGCGGCACTGAATCAAACCCCGCTCCACTGGGAAAATAATATTGCAAATATCCGCGAAGCAATTTTACAGGCTAAATCAGCCAATGTAAAAATACTCTGCCTTCCTGAACTCTGCCTTACCGGCTATGGTTGTGAAGACCTTTTTCTCAGTGAATGGGTTTCGGAAAAAGCGTTATTGCTTTTAGCCGAAATCCTGCCATTTACCAGCCAGATTGCTGTAACGATAGGTTTGCCTGTCCGGTTGAATGGTCTGACATACAATTGCGTGGCAATTATCGAGAATGAAAAAATCCTGGGAATCACCGCGAAACAGTTTCTTGCTAATGATGGTGTGCACTACGAACCGCGATGGTTTACGCCGTGGCAGGCTGGTGAAATCATTGATATAGAAGTTCATGGGAAAAAGACACCTTTTGGTGACCTAATCTACACTCTGGCCGGTGTCATCACCGGTTTCGAAATCTGTGAAGATGCCTGGCGAACCAACCGGCCGGCTTGTCGCATGGTAGGTAAACAAGTAAAACTGATACTGAATCCGAGCGCCAGTCATTTTGCTTTTGGCAAAACACAGGTCCGGGAATCACTCGTCGTGGAAGGTTCCAAAACATTTCAATGCTATTACATCTATGCAAACCTGCTAGGAAACGAGGCTGGTCGTATGGTCTATGACGGTGAAATCATCATTGCCGGTCATGGACAGCTTCTCCAATATAACGAAAAGCTTTCCTTCAAAAATGTGAACATGGTAATGGTCGACCTGGATCCGGACAATATCACTCCAGTCAGCATTGCCACAACTATACCTGCTGAAAATAAATTCGACATGTTTGTCCGTGCCGTAGCGCTGGCACTTTTCGATTACCTGCGCAAAAGCCGAAGCCGTGGGTTTGTGCTCTCTCTTTCAGGAGGAGCCGATTCATCAACCTGTGCTGTACTGGTAGCAGAAATGGTTCGCCGAAGTCTGCGCGAACTTGGATTGAATGAAATGTTGAAGAGGATATATTTCGATGATCTGTATAATAATTGTAATTTTTTCGCCGAGCCAGATCAGGTAAAAATTATCGTAAGGAATCTGCTTCACTGTGCGTACCAGGGAACAGTTAATTCATCGATAGAAACACTGACCAGCGCCCGGGCACTATCAGAGGAAATTGGAGCCACATTCGATCACTGGCTTATCGACGATGAGGTGTCGTCCTACACAAGTAAAATTGAAAAGGTCCTTGGTCGCAAACTCACCTGGGCCGGTGATGACCTCGCGCTACAAAATATTCAATCTAGATCCAGGTCGCCCATCATCTGGATGCTGGCGAATGTAAAAAATGCGCTACTGCTTGTGACATCAAACCGCAGTGAAGGCGATGTAGGTTACGCTACTATGGATGGGGATACAAGCGGAAGTATCGCACCGATAGCCGCAGTTGACAAGCACTTTATTATCCAATGGTTGCATTGGGCTGAAAGCGAGCTTGGTTATGCCAGCTTGCATCACGTAAATAACCTCAGCCCGACGGCAGAGCTCCGGCCATTGGATCGCATGCAGACTGACGAAGCTGATCTGATGCCCTATGCTGTAATTGTGGAAATTGAAAAACTGGCTATTCGCGACCGACTTTCGCCTAAACAAATTTTTCACGAGCTATCTGCCCTACACCTGGAAGATGAAAATCTGCTAAAAACCCATATCCGGAAGTTTTTTACGCTATGGTGCCGAAATCAGTGGAAAAGGGAGCGAACAGCACCGGCTTTTCATCTCGACGATTTCAATGTAGATCCGCGAACATGGTGCAGGTTTCCAATTTTATCATCCGGTTATTCCAATGAATTATCCGAATTGGATGGATTGTAGGCCATATCCCATCCAATATTCCTATATTCGCAGCTTATTTTAATTGCATCCTATGTCATTCTTCAACTTCATAATTTGGTCACCAAATCCGGAGATTTTTTCTGGGATAGATATTACTATTATAAAAAATATCCGCTGGTACGGACTCCTATTCGCTTCAGGATTTATCATCAGTCAGCAACTTATGTATTGGGTTTTCAAGTCTGAAAATAAGCCTGAAAAGGACGTAGATTCGTTGACACTTTGGATGATCATCTCCACGATTATTGGCGCCAGGCTTGGTCACGTGCTCTTTTATGAGCCAGCCCGCTATCTTGCTGATCCTATCAGCATCCTGAAAACCTGGGAAGGCGGATTAGCAAGCCATGGAGCTACCATTGGTATACTCACGGCCATTTACCTGTACGTTAATTATTATGTAGATATCAATCCATTCAAAGGAAAATTTATCTGGAAAAGGCAAACCCGTCCCGGACAGAGCTATCTATGGGTAGTAGATCGTATCGTGATTTGTGTGGCTATTTCTGGTGCACTGATTAGAATGGGTAATTTTGTCAATGGGGAAATCATCGGTATCCCGACCCGTTCCAATTTCGGTGTTGTGTTCGCCACGGACGTGGAGGATGGTATTAAGCATATTAAACAAGTGGAAAATGTGAATATTCTCCATGATGACAGCCGACAGATCGATGAAAACGGATATGTGCCCGTAAGTATCGAAATCACTTTTAGCAGCGAAGTAAACA
>JBGSYX010000616.1:0-3291 GCA_041750735.1 Cyclobacteriaceae bacterium | reverse complement strand
GTGTGCTCTTCCGATCTAGATACCGCGAACACTAGTTTTGACGATGAATAATATTAACGTACCGGCCATACGTCCATTTGCGTCATATCCACTACCTTTGAAAAATATTTTTAGGCCTTTTTTTACCGTAACGAAAACTTTTCATCCAGACATTATCACTACTTATCTCGAATCAACATGAAAAAACACATATTCACCAGTACATTATTATTACTGCTTCTGGTGTCCGTTTCCGCGAAGTCACAGGTACTCATCTCACTCCTTTTCGGGGATGCACTCAACAGTGACAAGGTTGAGTTTGGCCTTGTTGGTGGCGGCAACCGATCCTACATTCGTACCATCAGCGATGCCAATGGCGCCAACTTTTTTAATCTTGGCTTTTACTTTCATATAAACCTTGAAGGCAATTCGTATCTGAGTACGGGTGTGCTGGTGAAGTCGACTACAGGAGCTTCCGGAATGGCTACCTATCCCGTGGGAAACGAGGATATTGACAATGTTTTTGCTGAAGGGGAACTCACCAAAAAAATCAACTATTTCTATGTCCCTATCATGTGGCATCAGCGATTCAACCAAAGGTGGTATTTGGAAGGCGGTATCCAGCTTGGCCTTCGCAACAAATCATATGATAATTTTTCAATCGACTACAACGGGGATGAGTTGACCTATAAAATTGATGCGCGTGACCAGTACAAATATCTCGATGCAGGCCTTATCGGAGGCGTTGGCTATAAGTGGAAAAAGGAGTTGAAAAGTATAAGCAGCGGTATCAATTACTATTATGGACTCATGAACGTAAGTGATGTTGACGGAGTAACTGTGAAGAATTCAGCTATTTATGTTTACATAAAATTGCCGATTGGCGCCGGTGGAAAGAAAAAGGAAGGTGAAAAAACCAACGGGGTAGATTAGTTGCCGGATCACTGAAAAAAAATTAAATCGTTAGAGGGTATTATGATATCCCATGCTTCCGGAATGGTTCGAATTTATTTATGGTTGTTAAAGGTTAATTGCGCGTATGGTAGAATTTAAGCTTCCGCCGGTTTCTCCCCTGGGCGGCTCTACTTTTTTGAATTTTTTCAGAGTTCTTCAGGGTAAAAAGATAGCGCCTCGCTTTTATTCCAGGATTCCTATCACGGTCATTCTGATCCTGTTTTGTTCGCTATTTCATTGGATCGATTACCTATACTTCCGCCGAAAAAAGCTGAGAAATAAAGGAGTAGAACCGCCGGTATTTATACTTGGGCATTGGCGGAGCGGTACCACACTGCTCCACAACTTGATGACACAGGATCCGGCCTCTGCATTTGTAACAACGTATCACGCAGTTTTTCCAAATAACCTGAAAAGTAAGTGGATTCTTCAACCGCTCATGCGCACATTTATGCCCGATGTGCGGCCTGGTGATAACCTGAAACTCGCTGTGCATTTGCCCCAGGAAGATGAATACGCTATCAGCAATGTCACTAATCTCTGCTACTACCATGTATTCTACTTCCCAAGTAGCTACAGAGAATACTACAGGGATTATGTCCGCTTTGAAGATGCTTCGACCGGCGTGGTTGAACGGTGGAATCGGACTTATAAAAACATCGTGAAGCGCGCTGTAATGAATTCGATAGGCAGTCGTCCTGTGTTAAAAAATCCTGTGAATACCGGACGCATCCGAAACCTGACCCGGATTTTCCCTGATGCCAGCTATATTTTTATAATGCGCAATCCGATTATTACTTATTTATCATCCAAAAAGTTCTTCTCCCAGTTGTATCCTACGGTAAACCTGGAAGAGTTCCCGACAGATCAGATCAGTAATATGGTGCTTGAAGTTTATGAAATGCTCCTGTCTGATTACCTGGATTATCGCTCTCTCATAAGTGCCGAAAATCTCATTGAAATCAGGTACGAAGAGTTCGAATTGAACCCCATGATTCACCTGGAAAAAATCTACCAAAAATTCAATCTAGGCGATTTCAGCCAGGTGGCACCTCGGTTTCAGGCATACATGCAAACGCAAAAAGAGCACAGGATGCAAAGCTATAAAATCAGCCGGAAGGAACTGGACCTGGTATTGGAAAAGCTTGATTTTGCCATGAAAAAATGGAACTATGAAGTCCCGGACGATTTATTGATCATTGAAAATTGTTAGTACTTTTGCCGATCAAAAAACGAATACGTGTACCAAATAATCAATTCCATAACTATCCCATTTACAACAATGAAAATCAAATTTACCTTTCTCATGATTCTTCTGGCGGCCGGCACTTATGTATTTGGCCAGGAAAAAGAAGTCTATTCGACCACCATCATCGAATTCCCGTTCACATGGTCCAATGCAAGTAATAATGGTGAAGACCTCAGCGGCGCAGTGCGATTTGCACCGTTTTTCAACTTTCAGAACAATGTAAATATTGACTTTTCAGAAAAGGCGGGTTTTTACGCGGGTCTCGGCATTCACAACGTTGGCTTCATCTATGATATCGACGAAAACACCAGAATGAAGGTACGGTCTTATAACCTGGGCATACCGGTCGGTTTTAAAGTCGGCAACATGAACAAAACCTATCTCTATGCCGGGTATGAATTCGAAATTCCTTTCGCATATAAGGAGAAAATATTCATAAATGAAGAAAAAGACAAATGGAACACCTGGTTTTCCGACAGAACCCCACTCCAACAGTCCATTCACGTTGGTTTGCAGATTCACAAAGGGGCTAACCTGAAATTTAAATACTACTTCACAAATTTCTATAAACAAAGTTATTCGCAGTCAGACGGCGATGGCGGAACCGAGAAGCCTTACGAGAACTTCAATGCCAATGTATTCTGGATTTCACTCAATATAGTGATGTTCCGCAATACAGATTTATATTATTGACAGGGTTTCATGGTACAAAGTCTGCAGGCAGTCATTTTGCATAAAATGGCTGCTTTTTTCATGTTTAGGAACGCTCATCCCATTGATACATGGGAATCGCCTTTCAGCAAATAACCTATGGGACAATTGCCATTTTTTCAATACCTTTCAGTACTAATGCCTTAACATGGTTAACATAAGTATCAGTAAGAGAAACAAATTAGTGCGGTTTATCAGGTTTGGGATTTATACCAGCCTGATCTTCGCAACCATTTATTATATCGACACAAACAAAGTTCACTATATCCAGATAGCCACCGGATTTGTCTATGGATTTTTGCTCGGGGTACTGGAAGAAATTGCATCGCACAGGCGGTTTGATAGCATTAACCTGGCGGTGCAGTTTGCTATCAAGTTTATCGGCATCCTTTTTATCT
>JBGSYX010000615.1:0-6209 GCA_041750735.1 Cyclobacteriaceae bacterium | reverse complement strand
TTCAGTTGGTTGGCCTTGTTGCCTGCACTTACTTTACGCTCGCTTGTGATCGCACTATCGGTTGTCGGAACTGAAGGGATTTGCTCCAGACGGCAGGATTCCGGATCCAGAATCAGGACATGCGAATCAGCAAGGCCTTCGGGAACACGTGTGTTTAAATTCCGCTGCTTGGCAGTGCAATCGACGAACCGACCACCGGACACGTCCGGCAAATACAAGACCATGTGATCAAACTGATCCAACGAAGGGAATTCGGGACTTACTTCCAAGCTGGAGGAGACCAGGACTAGGTGAGATCGGATACCTGCCGCTTTTAGTAATTCGTGTGCGAGGACACTATGATCCTTGCAATCGCCATAGCGCCGCGTAAAGACCGTATTGGCAGTCCTTGGTTTGAATCCACCAAGTCCGTCTTCAAACGCGATGTATTTGATATTTTGCTGAACCCAGTAATAGATAGCCTCTACTTTTTCAATTTCAGTACTTTTACCATCAACTATACTAGCCACCAAATCTTCTAATCCATCATTATTTTCATCTTCAAAACCTTTCGTAAACCCATGGTACCAGGCGTACAAGTCATTGACATCTCGGAGAACAGAATGCTCCTGCCCATTAAATGTATATGATTCTACATAAATGATAAGATGCGGCTCGTTGTGCCAGATGCCGTCTGCACCCTGAGGGACGATGATTTTATCTATGTCATGAGCTTCCCAGGTATATACAAGGTTTTTCCCTTTTTGCTCCTGCCTGAATGTAATTTGTTTATTATCATCACCAAAGACTTTGTACTTCAGCTTGATATTAGTAGGTGCGGAAACGGTATAGATGCATTTCTTAACCGGGAATAAAGATGAAAAAAGAAAATGGCCCCAAAGTCTGGGCTCAAAGTACTTTTGAGTGTATGAAAATGAGGTGATGGCACCAGCTTGCAAGGCCGGGAAAATGAAGGATATTTTCTTTTGATCATCGTAAAAGACACCATCTGAGCGATTGTCCGATCGTTTAAAATCCGTAACCGGGATTTTCTTATACTTGTTTTTATCAATAGGTATACTGGTACTCGCCTGCATGTCGGTAATATCCGCAAACGAGGCAGGATAGCTTACCGCCACTTCACCAAATAGTTTGGCATTATCATTAAAATATTTTACTTCTTCCGAAATTCTGGATTCGATTTTCAGAGAACCGGATTCATCAATGGTAATAAGTACATTTTCTTCATGACTTGTCACCTGCCCAATTTCACCATCAAGGCTTTGGCCTAAAGCGTTAATCCAGCCAACAAATAAAATAGGCAGAAAGATGGATTTTATTTGAAATAGGTTTTGTGACACGGTGTTTCGATTCAAAAAGTCAATTAACGGTCTAATTGTCATTTTATATATAAGAGACTCCCAAGTAGTATTTTTACCCTAAGCTTTTAAACTTTTTTTTGCGGTAAATATTGTACCCTCTCCATATATGGCAATTCTATGCAATTTAATTCGACCCCTTATTTTTATTTACGTTACCAGTCAGATTAAATCGATCAAATACCATTCCTGCAAGCATACCTGCACATGAGAAGCCAAATCCGATGAACATGGGCGGAATGGCAGTACCCGTAATCACATATTCGAAAACTCCATACGACGACAGCCCCAGACCCATGGAAAGAAAGGCGCCTGCCCTACTGGGCATTTTATAAAAAAGCGCCATCACCATTGGGACAAGAATAGAAACCAATCCTAAGGCGGAAGACTGAGACACGAGATGATATATACTGTCGCTTTGAAAAGCGAGAATCGTGGAAATCGCTGCTATAATCAATACAGAGCTTCGGGAAATAAATAAAAATGCTTTGTCGCTGGTCTGAGGAAATAGTATGGGTTTTAGGAGGTTTTCCGCCAGAATCGCGGAAGGTGCCAACAAGGCACCACTGCATGTGCTGAAAATAGCTGAAATTAACGCACCGTAAAAAAGCACCTTCAACCAGAACGGGGCATGTAGAGACACCAGTCCTACCAAGGCATTCTGGCTGTTGTTTGTCGCCAATTGAGGTTCGATTTTAAGGGCAAGCAGTCCGAGGTATAAAGGCAGCATGGCTACGAACAAATAAAGAATCGCACCCGCGTAAGTAGAACGAACAGCGATTTTTTCGGACTTAGCAGCATTTGCCCGTTGGAAAATATCCTGCGATGCCAGTGATCCTAATCCGAGGGTAAGCCACGCCGCTGCGTAATCGAGCCAGGAATGCTGATTGGTTTTATTTGGAATAAAATCAAAAAATCCGGGTTCCGGAGGTACGAAGACAGACTTGAAATCAACCAGTTGAGTCAGGCTGAAACTTAAAAACAAGAGCCCGGCTACAATCACTATGCTTTGCAGAAAGTCGGTTATCGAAACGGCCCACATGCCTCCTGCTGATGTATAAATGGCAACAATTGCTGCACTGACCAGCTTTCCAGTGTTCGCCTCCAAACCAAAAACTGATTCGAATAGAATGCTTAGTGCAATGATCTGGGCTGCAACATATCCAAAAAAAGTAATCAACATGAACAGCGATGAAGCGTATTCAATCTTGTGACCATAGGCTTTTCTGAAAAGGTCGCCCAGCGTGAGAATATTTTGCCGATATAGTGGCTTTACAAATATCAAAGCGAAAAGAAAAAGGCATAAAAACCCACCAAAAGGGTCTTCGACAACACCCAGCAAACCGTGTTGAATAAACTCCGATGTCGCCCCAAAGACAGTTTCTGAGCCAAACCACAACGCAAAAAGTGCAAAACTACTTAGCATGAAAGGCACTTTGCGATTGGCGTTCATGAAGTCGCCGGAATTTTTCACAAAGCGCGAACTAAAAACACCGATTAGAAGTGTTAGCGCCAGATACAGTATCACCCAAAAGCCGATATTCAATTCGATTGGTTTTTCATTGGCATAAAGAAAAGCCTTTCCTCATTTTGTTCAATATCCGGGAGGCAACAAAGTGTTTTTTAGTCAGGATTTTTCCACCTATTCAAGATTTTCCGACATTCAATCTGTCAAATTTTAAAAATCCGTGTCCAACTCAAACCGTGATCGGAGTGATTGAAGGTTTGGGAATTTTTTAGCGAGGTATTCGTATTTTTCTGAATTGGTGTAAATCATCTTTTTCTCTTCTGTTTTTTCGATTATGACATTGAGTCGAATGGATGAGTTTTTTAGCGCTCCCCTTATGTATGCCAGTAGTTCTTGTTGCAGGCTTTCAATCGTAATAGCTTGAAAGCTGTTGGAAAGGGTTAGGTTTATGGTAAGGTCTTCTCCGAATTCAACCTTCTGGTTTAGTATATTGAATTCCCGCTCCCGCCCTTCAGTTTTAAGTTTTTCATTAAACTTTTTCCAGGTTGCTTTCAAATCTGTTGTAGTAACCGGTGCACGCTCAATCTGTTCGACGACCACCTTTGCATCGTCATCAACCTTAGAAATATTCTGCCTGATTGCTGAAATATCCGGCAATTGCCCGGTCTTTTTTATGGAACCGATGCCCTTTTTCGGTGCTTCAAGAGCAGGCCTTATTGCAGGTCTGACGGCTTCAGTTACCGGCTCTACTGGTTTTTCAGACGATTTAATTATTGGTATCCCAGGCTCAGCGGCTATGCTCAGGCTTTTTTTTTTAATTCGTCACCGGAGAGGGAGGTCGCTGGAATGAACGACGGCAAATGTGCCAGCTTCATCAGGGTAAGTTCCACATGAAGTCGCTGGTTTTTACTTGCTTTAAAAGATAAATCGCATTGGTTGGTGATGTTCAAAGAAGAAAGCAGGTAAGAATTTGTAATGGATTTTGACTGCTCCAGATAGCGTTTTTTCACGGACTCACTTACCTGCAGCAATCCAACGGTCACCACATCCCTCGCCACCATGAGATTTCTCAGATGTTCGCTGAGGCCGGCGATAAAATTGTGTCCATCAAAACCCTTATTCAAAATCTCATCAAAAGTCAGTAGTAAGCCACTGTGGTCTTTTTGCAATAACTGGTCCGTGACTTTGAAATAGTAATCATAGTCAAGGATATGCAGGTTGTTGATGGTATTTTCGTAGGTTATGCGCCTATCAGAAGAATAGGTGACTATGAGATCGAAAATGGATAGTGCATCGCGCAAAGCGCCGTCCGCTTTTTGAGCGATAAGGTGCAACGCCTCTTCTTCCGCTTCTATACCTTCGTTTTTGGCGATTTCACGAAGATGATCGGCTATGTCGCTGTTTTGAATCCTGTTGAAATCATAAATCTGACAGCGGGAAAGTATTGTCGGGATTACCTTGTGCTTCTCCGTTGTGGCAAGAATGAATATTGCATAAGATGGCGGCTCTTCCAGAGTTTTTAAAAAAGCATTGAAAGCCGAATTGGAGAGCATATGCACCTCATCGATGATATACACTTTGTATTTTCCAAATTGCGGTGGATACCGAACCTGATCGATCAGATTACGGATATCATCTACAGAGTTATTCGAGGCGGCATCGAGTTCGTAAATGTTCATCTGGGTTCCACCTTCTGTCTCTTTCGTGTCGAAGCCATTGATCAGCTTGGCGACGATACGTGCGCACGTCGTTTTTCCGACGCCGCGTGGGCCGCAAAAGAGCAATGCCTGGGCCAGTTGATCGCTTTCTATGGCATTTTGAAGCGTGGTAGTGATGTGCTCCTGGCCTATTACTTCTTCAAATCCCCTGGGTCTGTATTTTCGTGCCGAAACGATGAAATTGCTCATGGCTGCAAATTAAAAAACTTATTCATTATCGCCGTTAATGTCCGATCAAAAAGAACAGGTGCAGGATGAATTACTTCGATAGGACTGTCCCAACCAAGACTTATCTGTCATCTAATAATAACACAGGGTAAAAGGTAAAGGGTGAAAGGTAAAGGGGAGTTATGGATTATGAGTTATGAATGGTTTGTTAATCAATCTTGTATCAATCTCTTTCTTCAATCTTGTATCAATCTGAAAAAGGGTAAAAGGTATAGTCCAAAATACTTGATACTTCATACTTAGTACTCGCACAGCGGAACACCCATAAGAGTTGAATACTCTGAATTTTTTAGCATTTATCAAAACCCCATCACCTGATTGCCGTAGAATGAACTACCTTTGTAAAAAAGTTCTTTGAATTATTGGGGCTGACTGGATTTGACAGTAGGCGCGAGAGGTATGTCTGCATGTCAGGTGGCGTGTGTACACCTGTGAACAATGCGCATGAACAATAAATGGCGAAAATACTTACGCCATGGCCGCCTAGTTTTAACGTAGAGTTAAAACCTCAGGCTTAATCGGTTCACCCATAAGATGGGTGCCGGGCCACATCCCTCCTTCCTTCGTCTGACCGGGGAGGATCAAGGGGTGTCGAAAAGGATAGACTAGCCATAAACTCCGCTGTGGGTTTTTGGCGAAACTCAAAGCAGCTTTGGAGAAAAGTAGGTTGTTATTGACCGGCTTCATCCGAGAACCAAGCAGTAACTAAACATGTAGAGGATATATTGCTTCCCTAACTGGACGCGGGTTCGACTCCCGCCAGCTCCACAAAACAGTTTGGAGTGTGAGTCTTGAGTCGCGAGACTAAAGACTTACACCCATAAAACTGTTGTCCCTCAGAACTCACTCTCAGACTCACACTTTTTATGTTTGATTTTGAAAAATTAGCTGTTTACCAAAAAGCTAAAGCCTACAATAAAGAAGTTAAACTATTAATGTCTAAATCTAAGCTGGACAGAGCTACTAATGATCAAATTAGACGCGCTTCATTCAGTATTATGCTCAATATTGCTGAGGGGACAGGAAGATTCACCAAGCCGGATAGAAGGAACTTTTATGTTATTGCCCGGGGCTCCTTTTTTCGAATGCGTAGCAATTTTTGATTATATGAAGGACATTGATGCTATTACAGTGGACGAGTTCAATCGTTTCTACACTGAACTTGAAGAATTGTCAAAAATGTTGTTCTCGCTGATTAAGAATCTTTCATAAACGCTCCTAAACGCGATTGAGTTTTATGTTTATCGCGAAATGCTCCTGCTTTTTTTACTCTTTTTTTATTTAATTTCAGGACTTGCCTAACCTGATTCATTGCTCTGTGGTCATTTTTGTACTTTACCAATTCTATTAACCAACACACTGTCTGTTCCTTAGCCAGTCTTTTATCCCATCATATTTTTTAGTAGTATAAGCCTCCAAATACTCTAGGTTATGAGA
>JBGSYX010000614.1:0-4548 GCA_041750735.1 Cyclobacteriaceae bacterium | reverse complement strand
AATTGTTCCAGGGCTAAATAACACAGCAGACTGGAGCGACCACCTCCAGGGTGTGGTGCTTTACAACCAGGATGACGACGAGGTGCCGATTGAAGATATTACCATCACTGACTCACAGATCGATCTTAGGTTCGCAGATGGGGATATGACTATTCCCAATGGGGAGTTTTACGAGTTTTTCCTGGAGGTTTATCTCAACACTTCACAGATTATAGATAATAGTATTCTTGAATTTCAAATTGCTGATGACGCGGCGGGTTTCGAAGCGTATGTTACCGGCTCTGGGTTTTCAACAACTTTTCCGGGTGTAATCACCTCCAATACCTACACAATTAGTGTTACTGCCACCGGACTCCGTTTTTCCACGCAACCTGTCAATGCCGTCACCTTTCAACCCATGCCAGTGGATGTAGCTGCAATTGCCACAGACTCAAATAGCAATCCAGACCTTGATTTTACCGGCACTGTATCCCTATCTTCCAGCGGCACGATGTCCGGCGCCCCGCTTTCCGTTGTCGCTGTTGATGGCGTTGCTACTTGGCCCCAGACTACTTCCCCCATAATTCACACAATTGGTGGAACCGGATTAACATTAACAGCTGCTTCAGGCTCACTGACAAACGGTATATCCAATACATTTAATGTTACACAGACGGCAGACCGCTTAGAGTTTACCACCTATCCCTTCTATGGACAACACAATCAGGTTGTTCAACAAATAGCTGTAAGTGCGCTACGGCCTGATCTGACTGTGGATGCTACTTTCACCGGCAATGTGACGCTTTCTATTAACACCGGGCCGGGAGGGATAAGCGGCACCTTGGTTAAGGCAGCTATAAACGGCGTAGCGACATTTGACAATATCATTTTCAATACCAGTGGCATCTACACACTATTGGCAAGTGGGCCTGTTTACATGACCCCGGCCATCTCTGGCAACATTGAAATAGTGCCATTTTTCCAGGGCTTTTTTACTTGTCCGGCACCAGGCTGGCAGTCGGTGCTTATCAGCGGAAACGCATGGGCTTGCGACAATGACTATGCTTCTGTGAGCGGCCTCGGAGGTACTGCTCCTACAGAGGCCTGGTATTTATCACCGACCATTAATTTCAGTACTCTGTCAAACCAGGTCATGATTTTTGACAGTTGGACTTCAGGAACAGACTCAGACCATCCGCGTCTTCAGGTACTCTACTCCACCAACTACACCAGCGGCAACCCCAATCTGGCCACATGGACACCTCTTACCTTTAACCTCCCTGCGGAAAATTCATCAACATGGGTGCATTCAGGGACTATCGACCTTTCAGCGATAAGCTCTATAGCGCGTATCGCATTTAAATATAATTCGTCAGGTATAACAGCAGGTGCGGCCACCGAGTGGCGTATTGACAATGTCGCCATTACTGAAAACGGCTGTCAGGTACCATTAACACAAGCTAGTGGGCTCTCCTTTCAAAATGTCCAGGCCGCACAGATGACACTCTCATGGACTAGCGGTAACGGCACCGGAAGAATTGTCATCGCACGAGAAGGTTCAGCAGTAACTGAGACTCCAACAGATGGAACAGATTATACTGCCAATGCCACATACGGAACCATCGGAACAGAAATAGGAAGCTCTTTTGTTGTCTACAAGGGTAATTCGAATTCCGCGACGGTTACCGGTCTAAATCCTGCAACAGTTTATTATTTCGCTGTTTATGAATTCAATTGCGATGCCACTAATCCAACCTTCAACGCCATTGCGCCAGCAACAGGCAACCAGATGACCGTGGATCCGAATGCATCCGATATTATTATCAACCCGGCTTTTGTTTATCCAACAAATATAGCCTATGGTACTTACCAGGCTCCTGAACTTACCATCGACCCAGGCAATTCTCTTGCTGTCGCAGGATTTATTATACGTGATGGGGGCGTCGGTGCGAATTCGGATCTTAACCCGACCACATTGACGGCATTGTCATTCTCAGTAAATGGTTCAACCGGCATCCGGGCAGCGGCAATAAGAAAAAATGGTCTATTCATTGCAACAGCCTCTGTGAATGGTTCGACAAATAATATTGATTTTGATCTATCATCCACACCACTTGTTGTGTCAGATCAAGATACAGCACACTTCCAATTATGTGTTACTTTTATGGCTGGTGATTTCATTATTGATAATCAGCAACAAGTTTTTTCCATCTCATCAGCCACAGCAGACCCTTCAGGTACATTGTTTAACACTCCTGATGCAGGAGGTCCAACAAGCATTAATACCGGTGGAAGTGAGAATACCATCCGCGTAATTGCAAATGATTTGAGATTTGTGGAGGTACCAAATTTCTCCGTTCCGATCAATGAAGAATTTACAATTGAAGTGGAAGCCCGTGATGCCCTCAATAGCAGGGATAGGGATAAGAACCTGCGAATTTTCCGACTAAACGGAACAGGTATTCTTAGCTCAGCATCCGGACTTACCAAGCCAACAGCCGACAGTACTGCTCTATGGACAGATTTGATTTATGATACAGAAGAAACCAATGTTAGATTCCGTGTAACCGACGATGGTACACCAACCGCCCTTAATGCGACAACACAATATCTTACTGCCAAGCCAAGAATTACGATCTATACTTTCACTGGGTCAACGGGTAGTGAAACAACTTACCCTGCCGACAAACAACCCTTAAACGGGTCGGTATCTGTTATTTCCAGGGGAGCTAATATCATCCCCGTAAACCGCGCCAATGCATTTAGTGCGCGGAGCTGGCCTTTAGCAGGAAGCGGAGTCGATTTGACAGGTAGTTATTATGAATTTACAGTATCGGCTAATTCTGGCTATTCATTTAATATTAGCTCGATTGAATTTGACCATAGAAGATCCAATACCGGCCCGGTCGACTGGCAAATTAGAAACAGTTCAGACGGCTACACCAGTAATATCGGTGGAGCTATTGCAGGAAGTGCCACATGGAACAGAAACCAAAATGTCGCTCTGTCATTAAACGGTCAAAGCAGTGTTACATTCAGGATTTATGCGTTCAACGCAACAAATGGCAATGGAAACTGGGCTTTGGATAATATAGAGATTTTTGGGAATGTGTATGACAGTCAGGCTCCCTCCTTCACCGCCACATATCCTCAATACGATAGTGTAGCCGTCAATGGATTTGACCTGATCGTGAATGCGGATGAACCTGCTACTGC
This sequence comes from Cyclobacteriaceae bacterium, assembly GCA_041750735.1. Lineage (GTDB taxonomy): Bacteria > Bacteroidota > Bacteroidia > Cytophagales > Cyclobacteriaceae > JAAUQL01. The sequence goes on along the minus strand of JBGSYX010000614.1, from coordinate 1,353 downwards.
TTATTATGTTGTTCAATTACCAGTGACACCGGCACCAAATGAAAGCCAGATTATCGCCGGACTTGATGGCAGTGGAGCTACGGCACCAGCCGCAGATACACTAAGGGTATCGTCCAGCGCTACAGATTTCAGAGAGAGAGTTATCGGACTGGCTTCTCAGACACTTTATGATGTTTATTATGTGCTTTACGATTCAACAAATTATTCATTAGTGGTGCCACAACTTGCAGTTCCAACATCGGACCTGACCTCTGACCTTACTGCCGCTACACAACCGGCAGCTGGCAATATACTATCTACCGCCGATACCCCTGCTGAAGCAGTTCAGGTGTTGAGTTTTTCAATAAGTGACTTAGGAACACAAGACGGTGCACCGACCCATGTGACCCAAATAAGGTTGATTCCTGGCGCCAATAATAATATTGATTGGGAGGCGGCAATCGGTGGAGTTTTAGTTTATAATGATACTGAGGTCGCTATTGTACCAACAACGGGGACAATTATAAATACTGCTGATGTTGTGCTCACCTTCGCGCCAGGAAGTTTAACGATTAATAACGGTGAAAGCGAACAATTAACCTTTTCTGTCTGGCTGGGAAATACTGGAGATATAGACGATAATTCGATCCTTGAATTTGAAGTTGGCGGCCCTACTCATGGCAATCAGACCTATTTTATCGGGTCTCAATTTGGCAGTGCACTAACCACAGTTACTTCAGAGCAATTCACAACAGATGTGGTTGCTGACAGGCTGAATATCATTTCCTACACTCCCTCAATAAACAATACCAATCAGGACATAAGCCTTGAAGTTGAAGCCACTGATGTAAATGGCAACCGTGATTTGGATGAAGTTACAGATGTGACCATTGTTTTGGGGCAAAATATGTTGGGAGGCGCTATTAGCACACAATCACCTCCACCGACTCTCACTCAGGCACTGGCAGGCGGTTATGCCATCTGGGACAATATCCGATATAATACTAATAACGATTTCATAACCTTAATTACTACTAGCGCGACGCTTATTGATGACACAACTGGTATTATTGAAGTCGGCAATCCTGCTGATTTGATAGTAACTACCACAATGACTTTATCCGCTAATTTGACAGTCGATAATGTGGATATTCAATCAACCGGAAACCTGACCATTGCATCTGGAATTACATTGAATGTAGCAGGAGATTTCAATGTTGATGGCATACTCAACGGAACCAGCGGAACGGTTGATTTCAATGCTGGGGGAAATACTCTTCAAACCATCACCGGCACCACTAATCCAGTGGAGTTCTATAATATCACCATCAGTAATAATGATGACGATGAAGACTTGCAAAAATATCGGGATGA
>JBGSYX010000613.1:0-2689 GCA_041750735.1 Cyclobacteriaceae bacterium | reverse complement strand
AGAAACCAGCCTGACCTGGGAGGACCAGGCTGCGATTCTCAGCGGCTTGACTTCCTATGCCCGAGCCACCGGCGCTCAGCCAGGCGCCACGGTTACCCTGACTGATCCAGATCTGAGCGATTTCCTCACTAGCCATCGAGGCGAGACGGTGACGCTGGTTGTCCGTGCAGATTGCACGGGCACGGTTGGCACTTCGGTGGCGCTTGCTGTAGCGTCAAAAGAAAATGCCAATGGCTCCGGTACCGCCTTGGAACTTTATAGCCCAACAGCAATCACCTATAAAGAGTTATCGTTGAAGAGCGGCTATACGGAATCCCAATGGTTAACTTTGATTTTTCTTCTGGGTGGATGTTTGGCAGTTCTCTATCGATTTATTGTCTATAGGATGAGGCGATCGTAGTACAAATGATTATCATGAGTGCCATCGATTTAGTGCCTTGATAACTGAGAAACAGGATAATCATCACTTGTAATTAGCTATCGTTCTTGCTATTCTATATATGCCGAATGAATTTCGATGATCTGAATGCTAAAAGGCGTCTAATAAAGTACAACAGCCCTCGAGCAACAGAGGGGATAATCCTGAGAGATAACTCATAGGAAGTCATCACAGGAGTCACTACTAATGAAGCGAACAAATATCACAATTCTTATTTATATTCTCGGTTTAGCCCTAATAGTAACGGTGGGTGGATTATATATACTACGTCCAGCAAATAGCTCGGAAACCCTGATCCAAGGTGCAGGTATATTTGTAGGTTCTCTTGCCGCGTTTGCCTCGATCGCCAAAGTCTTGGATGTATTTAGAGAAAAAAAGAGTGAGATCCCAACAGCTTCCCAAAAGAGTTATCAAGTAGGGAGGGGTAAAACAAAACAAAATATAACGAGCGACACAGATCCAACTCACATTGAACAAGATGCAAGGCAACTAGGTGATGGAGAGATTAATCAATCATACAGAACGGGAGAGAAAGGTAAATAACGAGGAAATATTTTTCAACCTCAAGTAGGGATAATATCACAAAGACAACATGGAGAGTTTTATGAATATTTTTGTCAATCGGAACCATGAGATAAGTATTTATAAAAGTTTTCTAGCCGACGAATCTGATAGATGGGTGCTCTATTACCATGGTTCTGCAGGTTCTGGCAAGTCTTCTCTGATGCGAGAACTAGTAAATAATTACTCGCAGCGCTACAATTGTGCCTACCATGAATTTTCACGTCTGCCATCCGGAACATCGATACCAAATTCATCTTTTGAGATTTTATATTCACTCGCAAAACTGCTCCCAGATAATGAGGATTGGAATAGAAAAGTACAAGAATATATAAGAAATGAGATCAGTTCTAGGGCAAACTTCAGGCAAACTGCGGTGGCATTTTGGGGGACTATTAACCAAACTATCGATTCCAAGCAGCTATTGATAGGTGATATAAAGAGCGAATCCAGGTTAATTATTAGTGTTACAAATATGTTCATAAGTGCATTGAAAAGAGCAAATTTAGCTAATGCAATAATATTGGTTGATCAATTTGAGGAAATTGATACCGAGATAGAATCGTGGTTTTTCCAGCAATTACTTATTGGCGCCAAGCGCGTATGCCCTCAACTCAAGATAGTTATATTTAGCAGAAACATGTATTTGAGTAAGATTATCCGAAAGAAATTCGTTTTTCGCACTCATGAGGTTGGGCCACTCCCGACAGAAGATATAACTATTCTGCTCGCTACGTGTGGGATTAATGATCCCAAAATTCAACAGCAAATCCAGAGATCAACAGGTGGAATTCCAGAATTAGTTCGATTATCTGTTGATATTTTTGATGAAAGGAGTAATGAAGCAACCGGCCCAGTCACAAATAGTTACGGCTTAGAATTTTTAAAACGGGCATACAGTGAATGGCTTATTGGTGATTTGTTAAACCAATTATCGGAGCAAGATAAAGCCATCTATCCTTTTATCAAATATGGTCCAATACTAAATTGGTTTGACAGATCAGTCATAAATTCAATATTTGAACTTAATATCTCCGAGAGTTTTTATGACACCATAATTCGAAAATATTCATTAACAAAAGGAAATAAATTTCACGAAACAACACGGAAGATTCATCTTTCGATCTTAATGGAGAATGAAAGGGCTGCGTGGCTTGAAATTCATCGGCGTGCCCAGCAATATTTTCGTATGGTCGCTTCTGAACACCCCAAAGATGATCCTTTGAATTTCCGTCTTAAAGTTCAGGAGCTATATCATTACTTTTATGTCAATCAGGAAGACGCTGTAGTAGAGTGGCAATCTGCCATCTATCGTGTACTTTATGAATGGAAAGGTTCAGCAGAGTGGAGGACGCTTCTCTATATGCCTATAGGCGTTGAACTTTGGGATTTTTTAGTTGAACCTGTTTCTACCATGGCACCAGTACTAATAAAAATGGCATGGGGTGATTACTACTCTATCATTTCAAAATTTCAAAGCGCTCGAGACTCATATAATGAGGCTGTAACGCTTCTTGCAAAGGTACCAATCTTATCAAGAAATCCAGCTATTGAGGCGCGGCTCTATTCTAATATCGCAATGACCTACCCCAAGGAGGAGGCAGGTGGACTCATCATAGCAAAGGAGTGGCTCGATAAAGCCCTTGCAGTCGTTCCTTGGGATAATGACGAGATAATACCGGTAAAACT
>JBGSYX010000612.1:0-15509 GCA_041750735.1 Cyclobacteriaceae bacterium | reverse complement strand
GACGTCGTCGGTATTATTGGTTGCGACGACATCATTCAGGCCATCTCCATTGAAATCACAATTGCACAAGTCGAAGAGTTCCTTGTCTTCCGGAATTTTTAGTGATTGTTTAATTCTGGATTCTTCAAATGTTTTACCCTTAAATGCCAGATTAAAATTATTCTTTGAATATCCGGTGGTTTTAGAGACAAGATTCGTAACTGAAATGGGACTGTAAATTGCCCCCGCAGGAGCGAGAACTTCGATGCTATACTCAGTTGAATTGATTATAGTTCCTTTCGATGCTCCAAAATGAACACTTAGATTGGCTTTTGTGGTGCTGAATCCACTCCCTGAAATGGTAATATATTCCCCAAATGTGCCTGAGGTTTTATCCACTTTTACTATATCCGGTACCTGGGCATTCAAGACGTAACTACTCGCAAGGATTGAAATAATGGCCGAGGTAAAATGTTTGATCTTCATGACGTACGCTTTTTTTACCTTATAATACATTATTGAACCTGTAGCACCCAGTTTTCTCTGAATTGAGCACCAACTGCCTTGAATCGTTCGCTGGTATCATTGCATTCTTGAAGGTCCTCATTTTCGAAGATATATACATAGTATATTCTGGTTTGCGTGATGTAACCGAATTTGGTGTAGAATCCTTTGATAAATAGTTTGTCAGAATACTCTTCAGCTTCGCGATAGCTCCCAAATGTTCCAACAACCACATAGTTACCTTGGTCGAGTTCAAGGAGGTGGTTTCCTTTTTTAACTGTCGTCGGTCCAATGTATACTCCTTCATTATTAAGCGTTGGTTCAACAAATTCTTCTGCATTATCAATTTCTGCTATCAACTCCTCAGCTGTTTGCCGTTGATTCGTATCCGTTAATTCAGATGGCTCCTCGAAAGTAATCTTCGATGGCTCATCCATTTGTCGGATAAGTTCATCTTCTTCGTCAACCACTGGCTCAGGAACTACAACGGGTGTAGCGACAGGCCGAGGATTTCGGTTTGTGTTTTGAACTTCATCAAAAGTTTCAATATCGTCAGTAGATGGGAATATTTCTTCAAGAGAAAGAGTGTCTTCTGGGATTGGCGTTTCTTCAACTATAGGTGTTTCTTCCGTTTGCATCAGGTCCTTAAGTGCATCTTCATCCGAATAGGTTGGTGCTGCAGGAGCGGGTGTAGGTGTTGGTTGAGTTGCGGGCTTTGTTTGTTGCGATGGCAGCCTGCCCATAGTGCGCAGCATTTCTCTTCGCTGTTCAATCATGTTCACTTTGCCTTTCTTTTCCTTCTTGCCAAATACCAGGGCCAGTTGAATATCATGACTACCGTTATTGAATGATCCTAATTCATTAGTAAAAAATTCATAGGCATAACCGAATTTGAAATTGTCCTTAATATTCAATCCAACCATACCACTTATGCCATAATATTGCCTATAGGATGCACCCAACCAGAATACATCTGCAAGATGGAATAGCCCGATTGCTTCCAACTGCCCCGGCAGATCTTTTGAATAGTAATAGATGATCCATGGTTCAAAAGCGAAATTGTTCTCAGATATTTCCCACCTGTAGCTCGTCATGGCGATGACATCGTTGAGGGGGCTGATTTCACCCTGGGTGAATGACTGATCGCTGAGTGCAGTGTTCTTGAAAATCTTTGGCAATGACAGACCAAGGTTGAAACCATTGTTGTAGTAATTAAAACCGGCATTTCCATCGAGAAAAATGCTGTTTTCGAGGGCATTTGCGATTGCGGGATCATCAGGATCGACGTTTGTTAAATCAGTATTATTGAAACCGGCCCCGCCAGAAAGTGCAAAGCTTAGATAATGGAATTCGTCGAAACTGGCACGATAGCCAAAAGTAAATAATGCCCTTGATGTATTGAAAATACTTGCTTTATCGTTTACTGCGTAAAATCCAAAGCTTATTTTCTTATTGAAAATGGTATGAAAATTTACACCTACTGTTTCGGGTGCTCCTTCTATACCTGTCCATTGCTGGCGGCGATATAGGTAAAATGCAGGTCTGTCTTCAAACCCGGCGAATGCGGGGTTGTAGTAATATGGATTCAGGAATATCTGGCTGTTTAATGGCAGTTCTTGCGAAAAAACAGGCCGGATAACCATGAAGACCAATAAGACTGAAAGCAGCAACTTCATAATATATCCTAAATTATTAATGGCAGATGGTATCCAAATGATGACATCAGACCAATGCTTTGCTTTAGCAAGTGTGTATTAAACGGACGGACAACGATAAAATAGCGGTTGAAAAATGAGTAATATCCCACTCTTTTCCAAGTTTAAAAGACCGATATGGACAATCCGATCGTACGAATTTCGACTTTTTTCCATTATTTCAAGAATTTGTCCGAACCTTTTGCATGAATTAGTTTATGTATATTGAAAATCTGTATTTTAACCTTTGTTATATTAATCTTTGCTCTAAGTCTAATTAGTATCTAATGTGGTATTATAATTATATTAAATATGATTTAATCAATATTAATTTTAGCCTCTAAGTAACCATGCAATAAGAATAATTCTAGTTTTATAAAAAAGGTACTTATGCTTAGGCTTTGTATAGATTCTGCTGAAGAAAAAGTATTTCGGCGACAATTCGTTTTATTACTTTGAATGATTAAAATTGAGTGTTGATCGGAATGTCTTACTAAAGGAATTACTTTTTCATCACCGATTGAATAAACAGGTAAAACAGGAGAGTAAATTTGATGTCTGCTTTGAAAAATCGCTATTTAATATTTGTCACCCTACTGGTTGTATCCATTACAAACGCGTATTGTCAATCCTATTTTGGACTCAGGGCTGGTTTAAATGCCACTAGGGTATCGTATGTGGACGAGGTTTATAAGGAATATTATACACCAGGTGTAAAACCAGGATATACAGGTGGTCTGGTATTTTTTATCGAGCATAAAAAGAAGTTTGGGCTTTATACCGAATTTCTTTACTCAATGAAAGGAAAGTACGTTGTGAGTGATGCAAATGATTATGTATCAAACTCTGCGACATACAATTACCTGGATATGCCTATACTATTCAGGGTAAAGTTCAATCATAAAAAGGCTGGTATGTACCTTCAGTTTGGACCAGAATTTAATTACTGGCTGGGAGGACAGGGAACGTTCAAGGTTTATGAACCTGACCGTGATACTTATACATATTACGACTACAAAGTGAATTTTGGTGATCCGATTTACGAAACGGAATACCTCAATACTACCGATGCGAACAGGCTGCAATTAGGTATTTGTTTCAGTTCTGGGATGACCTGGGAGATGAAAAATGCCAATTATCTTGCACTAGACGTTCGCTTTTCTATGGGACATACTTTCTTAGGTGGCTATGAATCGGCAAGTCTGCCGAATATTGGAATAGAAGAGAATTTCGAATACACCAATAATGTTCTTTCTGCCTCTGTCATATATTACTTTGATATAATGGAGAAAGCACGGTTGAGGAAAAACAAGTACAACAAAAGATAGATGTAAAGTCAGTAAAGTCGCTGACAATTAAGTGTTTGAACTCTCAGTCCGGCTTCTGAATGACACGTACAACCAAAGAATGGAAATCATCATCCTTATCTTTTAGGCGAAATTCAGCAATTGGGTTGTCTAGTCTGATGTTGGTTTGTACATCTACGATTTCAAAGTCAGTCAACTTACCACTAATCTCTGATTTGAGGGTTTTTAAAGCTTCAACAAATTTTACTTCGATGGGGCTTGGATTATAATCTTTTGTCTTCATAAAAAAATATACTAAAAATTACCAACGAATAAGGGCTGACGCCCAGGTGAATCCACTGCCAAAGGCCGCAAGACAAACAAGGTCATTGTTTTTTAGGCGGCCTTCAGCCCATGCTTCACTCAGCGCTATAGGAATCGAAGCAGCGGTTGTATTACCATATCGCTGAATATTGTTGTAGACTTTTTCGTCACTAAGCCCAAGTTTTTGTTGAATGAAGTTGCTAATCCTCAGGTTGGCCTGGTGAGGAACCAATAAGTCAATTTCTTCCTTTGTTTTTCCATTTGCCTGTAAAGCCTCAGAAATCACTTCCATAAATCGCACCACAGCATGTTTGAATACTAAGTTACCGTTCATATGTGCTTTCACTGTAACTCCGTCAATCAATTCAGGAGTAAGTCTTTCCTCGCGTTTTCGGCTGCTCCCCGGATCTCTTACGTAAAGTTCTTCAGCAAAGGTACCATCAGAATGCATATGCGTCGATAGAATTCCTTTGCCTGGCTCATCAGTGGCTTGAAGAATAGCAGCACCGGCACCATCGCCAAAAATAATAGAAACGTGCCGCTGCCTGTCAGAAAATTCCATTCCCGAAGATTGTATTTCAGCACCTACTACAACGATAGTTTTATACATACCCGTTTTTATAAACTGATCAGCAATTGAAAGTCCATAAACAAACCCGGAACACGCATTCCTGATATCTATGGCTGCAATGGCCTTTTTATCCAGTCCAAGTTCTCGTTGCATCAGCACGCCGGAACCCGGAAACATGTAGTCTGGTGTGATGGTGGCGAAAACGATCAAGTCTATTTCACTTACATCGATTGAAGCACGCTCCAGGGCCATTTTCGTTGCACGTGCAGCCATATTAGCGCATGTGTCTTTTGTATGATCAAAATATCTCCGCTCGTTGATTCCAGTTCGTTCGATGATCCACTCATCGCTCGTATCCATTACTTTTTCAAGGTCCTTATTTGTTACAACCTGCTCAGGTACGTAGTGACCAATACCTATTATTTTAGAACTTTTCATTATGAATTGTTTACTATTAATAAACGACCAACCCCGATTTCTTCATCTCTATTCTTTGTCAAACCGCTGGTCTAAAATCGCATCGAAGTTAAGGATTTTGATAGATTGCAGGCTAAGAGGATATCTTTTTTTAAACCGGCTTGTAAATTCAAAAGACTATCCAAAAAGGTCAAGATTTCCAAATTGATCCATAGCCTGGGTTGGCTTAATCAGATCAGAACCTTCGTTACTCACCGAATTGACAAGCGACGAAACAGGATAGTACGTAAATGTGCTAACCATATTATTTGATAAAAACCCAGCGTAGTCACCGCCTGGAACAGAATCAGCAAGCCATTTCTTCTCATTTTCTTTAGTCAGAATTAAAGGCATGCGATTATGCAATGACTCAAGGCCATTCACGGCTATGGTGGTAATGATCGAAAATGAATACTGAGTATGCTGGTTTTCGGTAATAACGGCCTCCCATATTCCGGCAAAGGCGAATAATTCATTTTTTCCCAGTCCAATTCGATAGGGTATCTTGGATTTTTTCGAAAGCCTTTTCCATTCATAGTACCCATCTGCCGGAATGAGGCAACGACGCTGAATAAGTGCATTGCGAAATGTTGGCTTCTCAGTGATAGTTTCTATCCGGCTGTTAATCATGGGAGGCAAGGACTTTTCTTTTGCCCAGGATGGGTATAATCCCCAGCGCAACAATGAAATGCTCTCAGGGTTTTCATTGGTAATCACTGGAAGTACCTGGGTTGGAGCCGCATTATAGTGGGGTGAAAATCCGACAGGTACTGCAACATCAAAACGTCGTTCTATTTCTTTGGCTGTGGCAATAATGGTATACCTGCCGCACATTACATTTAGCGTTTACTCGCTTTGCCGCTACCACCGAAAATGATTCCCGCCCCGATTACAAATCCAAAATCATACCATCCTCCATTATTATTTATGGCATAAATCGCAACGTTTTCGGAGAAAAGGCTGACGAAAAAAGTGAAAGGGGCTATAATGCCATGCCAGAGGCCACCCCAAAAGCCAAAAGGCTCATCGGATATACACGCTTCGATCGGGACTACCGGCGCACATGATACGACGAACAGGAAAATAAAAAAACTGAGTAATGTCAGCTGGATTTTTCGGAATTCAATGGCGAATTTCATGGGCGTATGTTTATTTTATTTTTAAGGCTAAAAGGTAAAAGGTGAATCAATTTATCTGGTTCTTTCGACAAATTCAAGCGCTTTCCTTTCAGACCAGTATATGTTCAGTTTATTTAACAAAGCAAACCCAACATGACCGCCTCTATGAGGAATCTCAAGGAATATGAACGGGTGATTTTTGACCTGAACTGATGGAAAGCAACTTGGCGTTAAAAATGGATCGTTACTGGAGCTCACAATCAAGGTCGGTGTAGAGATGCGATCCAGGATATACATCGAGCTACATTGCTTATAATAATCCAACGCGTCCTGAAATCCATGCAGAGGCGCCGTATAATAGTCATCAAAAGTTTTTAAATCACGGATTTCAGTCAGATATCTCGTGTCGATTTCAGGGAAAATCCGCGCTTTTTCAAGGACTTTAGCTTTCAGAGATTTCAGAAAACGCTGAGAATACAGGAAGTTGGATGGCTCAGAAATCCTCAGACAGGATTGGTGCAGATCGATAGGTACTGAAAAAACCACAGCACTGCAAATTTTATGGTTTACATGATCATCAGCACCTAAGTACCTTAGAGTCAGGTTGCCTCCAAGACTAAAACCTACCATTGCAATCTGTTGTATTTGCGGTGTATCAGCAAAGCGGATTACCTCTGCCAAATCCTCAGTAAAACCGCTGTGGTATGATTTAATAGTCTTGTTTGGTCGGCCATTGCATCCGCGATAATTCCATGCGATGACATTCCACCCATTTTCAAGAAATATACCGACCATGCCAAGCATATAAGGTCTGCGACTATTCCCTTCCAAACCATGCGATATGATAACGGTCCTGACTGACTGGTTAAAATAATAATCAAGTTCAAAGTAATCGTTGTCGGGGGTTTGGATAACAATGGATTCAAATGATTTCTGGAGGCTAACCTTGCGAAATACCGCCGGATATATGGTTTCTAAATGTGCGTTGAATAGCCAACGTGGTGGCCGGTAATCAGAATTTGGAACCAGTGGCATAATATGATGGCTATTTAACGCCTTAATGTAGGTAAAAATAAAAATGACGAACTTACTGGTCCGTCATTTTTACTTAATGCTGAGGCATTAATTGCAATTTTTCATCATTGCCAGCTCAATGCTGGATTAAGCTTCGAGAGGTTTCCCTCTTTCTCTGAATCTACCGATGTCAAATTTTCATTTCTTGGCATCACTTAAATGTACGGCTTTTTTAATATGGAGTTCGATCTGCATATCCTTTTTAAATGGCAAAAAACGCAAGCCAAAAAAACAATCAGTGTCAGCAGATTGTTCTAGTAGTTGGATTTCAATAAGTAAATCCAATCATAAACTAATCATTTTGTGGTTGTTAATGGGTTTTGAGGTTTTTAAAATGGTTAGCTTGAAAGAGGCCTTAATCGGCCTCTTTTTTTAGCGATTGGTTTTTACTTCTTTATTGCGGTATACCAATCTATCAGATATTCCGGATAATAATTGATAGGGGCAACCGTTTAATGCCAAAAGCGTCTATTTTTAAAATTGTGTGTAGTACGTCGTAATTTTTCTATTTTTGTAATGTCGTACAGTTACAGTGGCGGCAGTCCAATTACTTTCATTTCCATCTTAACGTTCAAACATTCATGAGAAGATTTCAACAGTTCACAATGATCCTCCTAGTTCTGGTCGCTACCGCAGGAATGTATTCATGCAAAAGCCAGAAAAAAATGGCCGCAAAGGAAGCTGCAGAGGCAGAAGCCAAAAAAATCGCAAAAGCTAAAGCTGATCTAGAACTACTACTAAGTGACAATTCAGGTCTTACCCTGGCAGACAAAGAAAGCCGTCTCAATGCCATAAAGGCGCTAAATATTGAGGATCCGGAAGTGAAAGATCTCATTGCAAAGGTTGAGGATAAACTGAAGCGTGAGCGTGAAGCTTTGAATGCGAAGGAGCGCGCAGAGCAGCTCGCCAGGGAACGGGAAGAACAGATGCGGAATGAAGGTGCCGCCGCTCCAAAAGGACTTGCCGAATACTTTGACCTGATTGCAAAGAGCTCCGATCTCACTGCGACAAATAAATACATTAACGAGGCAATGGGTCTGTTCGCAAATGAAAACGTGCCGGTATTGATTATAATCGCTAAATCAGGCGATATCGTGGATTATGACCGTCCGACTACTATCAAGAAATATCTTGAATACATTAAGGATCAGAAAATATCCAGAAATTCCATTGAAAACGTTGTTTACGATGCCAATGGTAAAATCACCGAATTGGAACTCATTAAAAAATAATCAACAGGAATCCATCTTTTAATCATGATTACAATGAAAATTAAATTCATATATACCCTTGGTTTGGCGGTGTTAATCGCCGGTGCAGCTTTCGCCCAGCCTGAAATAAGTCCGGAGCGCAAGCAGGCGATTGACTCTCTGGCCTTAGAAAAAGTAAAGGACCTTGGAAAATATATCAGCATCATCGGGAATAAAGCCACACCTTTTTCTGAAGCAAACCGCGTGATCGACCGGGCCCTTGAGTTATTTTCTGAGGGTAGTCAGATGGGTGTTTCTTCACTGAGCAAGCAGGATATCCAGTATTTCGGCATTCGTGAATATTTCCAGCGACTTATGGCGCTCAATTACGACAGGGTAACGATCGAATGGTTCAATATCGAATACATCAGTGACCTGGTGCGCCAGCCTGATGGCCGCTATGTCGGTGTCATTACGATATATCAACGATTTACCGGTGAAACAGACGATGGACTGAAGTACGTGGATACTACAAAGAAGGATATTACCGTTTATGTAGAACGTAAGCAAACCCAGATTCAGGGTAGGCTTATCGGATTCTGGGATGTACTTCTCGGTGACATCAGAGTTACTGAGACCAAACCAGGTTGACAGTAATTTCCATCAATCCATAGTTTTATGAAAAAGGGCCTTCTGGTTGCCGTTTTGCACACCATTGCTTTTTGTTCGTTCGGACAAAGCATCGGGACATATCTCGGAGACGAAAGTTTCATGTACGCCGAGACCAAACAGATCAACCAGTTCTTTCATCGGTTCAACGCCGAAGAAAACCTGGATGGAAAGCGGCTCTATGAAGGGGATCCTGGCTTTCGCGATATTTCCATGCGAACGAAATATATCCAGATGCTCTTCGATAAAGAGAATGTAAACATCTCCAGCGACCTCAAGTCAAGTTTTATTAAGGAAGTCACGGATAGTAAAAAACCTGAATACCTGAATTATTATGCAGGAAGGTGGTTTGCCGAAGTGGACACCAAGTTTACTTACCAGGGCCAGTCGCGCACGGTGGTGCTTTTCCTTGAACTTGAAGAGGAAAATCAGGGTATAAAGTGGGTCATCAACAATGTATACTTTTACCCGTTCACGGAGTTATTTTATACCGACTCCACGGCTATGAAAAAGTTCCTGCATCCCATGAGCCACGAGCTGGATTTTATGAACCTTATCAAAGTCTTCAAGGAGCCAAAAACAGTAGAATACTATTTTGATCATGACTATAAACCCGATTTCAAAACCCTTTTTCTTTATGAAGTGAAAAAGGGAAGTCTCGTTTTTGAATCGGTTCAAAAAGTATCTTTTCACTTTTTTCAAATCGACGACTGGTATTTCCAATTGCAGGAATTCAACAGGCAAGGCGGTAATGCCGGGTGGTTGATTGCCAATATTTCCCATATTCCGGAAGATCAGAAAAGCCAGCTATTGAAATATATTTATTATGAGAATTAGGTCATTTCGTTTCCTTTTAGCTGCATTAATTGCATTCATCCCCAATCTGTATTCACATATTTCAAATGCTCAGGTCAAGGCTGATAAAAATCAGGTCAAGGTCGATAAAGAGAAAATCAAGGAATATGAATCGCAGGTCAAGGAGATTGTTTCCTTTTTGCAGTTCAACCTGAATATTCTAGGCGATCCGGGATTCACTGCCAAAGACAAGGAAACGATTGTAAACGAGAGCTATCTGAAACTTTTTGCCAATGACAAGGTACAAATCGAAGACGACCTGGTCGAGAAGCGCGACGTTGTGACCAACAAGGATGTACAGGCTTACCTGAAGGATGTGGACTTCTTTTTTAAAAACGTAAAGTTCCAATTCAATATTCTGGATATCACTAACAGTACTACACAGGAAGGGCAGCTTTTTTTCATTGTGAAAACCATGCGAAACCTGAGCGGAATTTCCATTGACGGCGCTAAAGTAAACTGGGAGAAGGAGCGATATATTGAAATAAATATTGACGAAAACGCCAGGGATCTGCGAATCGCGAGTATTTATTCTACCAAACTCAGCCGCAATGAGGAACTTGCCATCTGGTGGGCAGGGCTTTCTCTAGAATGGAAGACTGTTCTCGGCGCAGGTATCGATGTGAAACCCGGCCTGCGACTCAATGAAATCCAGGAATTCGCTGATTCGATTTATATCGTTGATGGACAAACCTTCACTGATTCTATAAGAATTATAGATTTCGTTTTAACAGCGGCAAACCGGGAAGAATTGAATCTTGCACGCAGTACCATCATCACTGACCTAATTCCTGTAGATCAGTTGAAAAGTCTGAAAAGACTCGATATTTCGGGTTCCGTCATCTCGGACTTATTTCCTGTGCGAAACATCACCACATTAGAGGAACTTAATTGCTCAGGTACGGCCGTGGAGGATATTACACCCCTGAAGTACTCGAGATCCCTGAAAAAGCTTTCCATCTCCAACACGCCTGTTTCCAGTATTATGGTCATTGAAAATTTTGATCAACTGGAAGTTTTGAACCTCGAACACACGGTCATAGACAGTTTACCGCCAGTAAGCCAGTTGGTTCATTTGCGCGAGTTGAATTGCGCAAGTACGAATCTGCAAAGGCTTGATTCATTAAAAATGCTCGTCACCCTGGAAAAACTTGACTTTTCCAATACCGTGGCCAATGATCTCGGCCCGGTTGCTTCGCTGGTAAGGTTGAAAGAACTTCGGCTGAACCAAACCACGATTTCTGATCTCACACCACTAACCAACCTCACTAGCCTGGAAATTTTGTCAATTGATAAAACATCCGTTTCGGATTTAACTCCGCTTATTCCGGTAAAAACGCTTTCAAAAGTAAGCGCAGAAGGTGCCGAAGTCAATTTGGAAAACTACAAAGCGTTTCTTGAGAAGAGACCATCGGTCGAGGTCAACTTTATTTCTGAAGAACTGACCCAATTCTGGGCAACGCTCGATCCTTCGTGGCTTAGCTATTTTACTGAATCACTATCTTTTTCGTCCACGCCTTCCGGAGCAGACCTGCACAAGATTTTGAAGACGACCTCTATTGATTTAGGCGGACAAGCAAAATTTACAACGCTTTCCCCTTTGCACTATACTCCGGTACTGGAATCCATAAATATCTCAGGGACATCTGTGACGGATATTTCGCCGCTTGGGTCGCATTTACTTTTGAAGCATCTGCGTGGAGCCGGTTCCCAGGTTACTGACATTTCAGTTATTGGAAAACTGACGAATCTGGAGATCATCGATTTCAGTCAAACCCAGGTACAGGATATTGCCCCACTTGCAACACTTCAGAGCCTCGATACTGTTTATCTGAATAATACGAAAGTGAAGGATGTATCCGTAGTTAATGGTTTGGAAGGATTAAAACTTATGTATTGTGAGAATAGCCAGGTGACCGATGATGACCTTCGGCTCACTACATTCGATGAGAATAGGACTTTAGTGATATATAAAAGCGAGAAGCTGCGCAATTGGTGGGGAAACATGGAGGATGGGTGGCAGGATCAGTTCATGAAATCAAATAGTATAACTTCCATACCAACTGAAGTAGAATTGCACAGACTGGCGCTGAAGCGAAACGTGAGCTTAAGCGGCGCATCCATTAAATCGCTCAATCCAGTCAATGAAATGCCACGGTTGGCGTACCTCACATTTACTGATACGCGTGTCACTACCTTGAGCCCGCTGACAAATTCTAAAAGCCTGAAGGAATTACGGTGTCCCGGGAATCCTATTGCTGATCTCACAACCCTCTCTACCGTGACGACACTTGAAGTAATTGACATGGACAATACAGTTGTATCGGACCTGAAACCCATTGCATCGCTATCTAATTTGAAGGAATTAAAAATTTCCGGCACTGAGGTGAAAACAATCGATCCTTTAGCATCATTGATCCAACTGGAAGTTTTAGAGTTTTCTAAGACCAAAGTGAAGCAGGTTGATGCCCTCCAATCACTCAAAAACCTGAAAGTCCTCAAGTGTTTCAACAATAAGATCAACCCCAAGAAAATCGACGAATTCAAATTGGCAAATCCGAATTGTGAAGTAGTATTCTATTAGTCTTCCGGATTTACTATTTTTCCATTCACAAATGGATTTTTACAGACTATAAACCCAATATCATGAAAAGCACAATAGCACACGGTTTACATCAACTGTTAATTATCGTTCTTGTATTTACGATTTTACCGGCCTTTAGCGCCGTGAAGGTCTCCGGAATATTTTCAGATAATATGGTCCTTCAACGTGGCATGAATGTTCCCGTTTGGGGCACAGCCAATGGCGGAGAAAAAGTTACCGTTACCATCGGTGGTTTTTCATGTACGACGGTTACCCCGGTATCCGGAAACTGGAAAGTCTATTTGCAGCCATTTGAGGCAGGTGGGCCCCACGAGCTTGTGGTAAAAGGAGATAATGAAATTCGTTTTAAGGATGTGCAATTTGGTGAAGTTTGGGTTGCCTCAGGTCAATCTAATATGCAGTGGACACTTGAATCATCCAACAATGGCGCAGAGGAAGTGAAAAGCGCCAATTACCCAAACATAAGATTGTTTTACGTACCCCGACGTGCGGCATATGGTCCAAAAACAGATTTGGACGGAGGCAAATGGGAGAAATGTACTCCCGAATCTGCGAAAGGTTTTTCTGCCGTTGCTTATTTCTTCGGGCGAGATTTGCACAAGGAACTCAACGTACCTGTTGGATTGATAAACTGCAACTGGGGTGGAACAGTGGCGGAAGCCTGGACGAGCAGCGAAATGCTAAAGTCACTGGCAGATTTCAAGGGTAAGATGATCGAACTGGAGCAAGGACCAAACTGGGAGGAAGATTTGACGGCCAATGATGAACGTGCTAAAAAGAAGCAGGACATAATAGACAATTCATACAAAGGCCTGGAACAGGGCATCCTGAAGGCGAATTACAATGTCAACGACTGGCCCGTGGTGATAGCGCCGAACTGGGAGGAAAAACTCAACGGCATTGTCTGGATGCGGCGAATGATCGAAATACCAGCTGAATTCAAAGGCAAGGAACTGCGTTTTGACCTGGGCCGGTTGGAGAATTTCGCCACGATTTATTTCAACGAGACAAAACTGGGTACAGTGAATTCACCCAATTTCGCTGCATTTACGGTTCCCGGAAATCTCGTAAAGGCTGGGAAAAACGCGATAACAGTCCGGCTTGTCCACCGATGGGGAAATCCCAATTTTACCGGGCCGGTTGATAACATGAAATTAATTGCGACCAATGGCGCCATACTGGAAGACCTCAGTGGGCCATGGAAATACAAAACCGGCCTGGAGCCCGACTTTCCTGAAATTAAAAGCTATCAGAATTACCAGGCGAGTTTGTATAATGGCATGCTTAAGCCAATAATTCCTTATGGGATCCAGGGAGTAATCTGGTACCAGGGCGAAAGCAATGCCGGAAGGGCATACCAATACCGCGAACTCTTTCAGTCAATGATCGAAGACTGGCGCATACAATGGGGACAAGGCTATTTTCCATTCCTTTTTGTACAGCTTGCCAATTATATGGATATACCAAATGAGCCTGGCGATGACAACTGGGCGGAACTGCGTGAAGCACAGACTATGGCGCTGCACCTGCCAAATACCGGCATGGCCGTGATTACCGATATCGGTGAGCGATTCGATATTCACCCACGCAACAAGCAGGATGTAGGATATCGACTTGCACTGGCGGCTAAAAAGGTAGCCTATGGCAAAGAGGTAGTTTTTTCCGGCCCGATGTACACCGGCATGGAAATCAGCGGCTCAGAAATACGCATTTCATTTGACAACGTAGCCAATGGACTTATGGCAAAGGGTGAGAAACTCAAGGGATTCCAGATCGCCGGGGCTGACAAAAAATGGTATTGGGCCGATGCGCAAATAGTAGGAGGGAAGGTATATGTGACGAGTGAGAAAGTGAAGCAACCGGCAGCCGTGCGCTATGGCTGGAGCATCAATACCGAGGCAAACCTGTTCAACAAGAACGGCCTCCCCGCCTCACCCTTCCGAACGGATGATTGGCCGGGGATCACGGTGGATTCTAGATGATCAACCTATCAAACCTTAGGTTTTTCAAATGGGAGTAATGGAAATGAGGAATTATTTTGCTGAGCCAGACTTGATCGATGTAGGATTTCAGGAGTAGTTCTGAAGTCAGAGACTTCAATATTTCATAAATTGTTTGCAGTGATCCTTCGGAACAGTACAAACAGCGGGGGGGGCGCGATAATTTCGTTGAATTTTTACGAACTATTCTTCCACTAACCAACCCTAATAAATGATTACTCGAAAAGGAATTATCGTTTTTGGTACTATTCTTCTAACTGTTTTAGTGTTAACGACATTGATCACAATTGGGTATTATGGATATTCTTTAAGGAGAGCAAATTATGAACATTATGTCGCTTGGTATAATGATGAATATATGATAGATAGATTTATTGGTAATGTAAAAACAGTAATAGTACATAAAGACTTTTATATCATTGTGATAGAAGTAGAAGGTGAGGAGGATAGGGTTTATCGCCTCTGTGATGAAATAATTTATTTTCATGAAGGCGATATAATTGAAAAAAAGATGAATAATCAATTGTTCTTGAAGAAGGATAATATTAAAACACTGATCAATGTAAAGTTTTGCAAGTATTAAACTCCCCTAGCTGTTTAGAGACTTCCAGTATTCAAAGTAAGAATGAAAAGCAGGAACTTAGTTCCGGTAAATGAACAAAAAAAATGAGGAAAACGAAGCCTAGCATCTGCCGGGCTTTTTTATGAAGCATAAGCCTATTTGGCTTTGAAGTCGCGGATGAGGGCATCGACCACGAGGAAGACCTGTTTTTTGGTATCGTCGGGGAGCCGTGAGAGTTCTTCGAGGCGTTTCAAGGTGCGGTTGTCGATTTCTTTTAGCGTAGAGCGATATTGGCAATCTGGCATGGAGAACTCAGATCAGCCATTTTGAAATATCATCCGTTGAGATAAGAACTGATAAATCAAATTGATAAAATATTCGTTACTTTTATGAGGATAATACTCAGTAACAAAATGGACGTTAAAGCCGAAAAACTATACTTGATCGAACAACTTACGAGATTGCAGGATGCAAAAATTATCCAGCAAATCAAAGATTTGTTAAGTGCACATACAAATCCAATAGCCGGGTATAAGCCAACAGGAGAGCCAATTACAAAATCTGATATAATAGCCAGGGCAGAAGCTTCCAACCAAGCTATAAAAGAAGGAAGGCTAACCAG
>JBGSYX010000611.1:0-6238 GCA_041750735.1 Cyclobacteriaceae bacterium | reverse complement strand
AATTCTACTTCAAACGAAAATGTTGTAATGTCAATATTCGATACTAATGGCCGTTTGATTTCATTTAGCGAAACTACTAAAGCGCGTCATCTGCAATTTGGTGATGATTTGAAGCCAGGGATGTATCTTGTTTTTCTACGGCAAGGAAATACTCTTAGAACCTTTAAAGTTATTAAACAACCATAATTGGTTTGGAATTTTCCGTCCAAAAATGAGGCTGTTTTTCTCAAGCAGTAACCCATTTTTAGGCACTTTGAATACCTGGGATAATTTCAAACTTCGAAGGACACGAACTTTGCTTTTTGCCAATAATCCTGCAGCTAGAAAAAATGTACATGGATTGATGCTTGTCAGAATAGTGAAAGGTTCAGACTTCTTTTACTTTAATTCCAGTTCTTCTGCTCACTGATAGGACGTAGTTCCTGCTTTTCATTGGATTGTCCGGAGTCTCACTTCGCTAAGACTCCGGGCAACTCGGGGTTGTACTTCAACATTGGCAATTATTGCATAATTTTTTATTTGCCCTTTTGATTTATGCAATTCAATTAGTTTAATACAATGACTTTGGCTTTTTGATTTCTCGTTTATATCCTTAATCTACTGTAAATGACGTAGTGCTGAAATGTCCTCTATTAAAAGCAAAAATGTCATGAAATATTTACGAAAACACCTGAAAGGCCTGGCGTTTTTAATGACGTCATTATTGTTATCTCAATCGTGCGTTGTTTATAACCCTACTTCAGTTTCAAATGAAGTAGCGTCTCAGTATAATGACAGAGCTATCAAAATTAAAACAACCAATGGTTATACATACAAATTAAATTGGGTGGAAGAGCAAGGAGACAACCTGGTAAGTATAAAGAATACGGACAGAATTTTTCTGGTTCCCGAAAAGATTCTGTTTATAAAAGTATTGACACCAAATCCCTCTTTTGTTGCTGTTGATTCTATATTTAGCTATACCGGCAATGCTTTAATCTCGGTTAAAGAAGGAGGGAGTATAAGAGAATATGATTTAATTAGAATTGAAAATACGGGGGATCTGATCCAAGGACTTACTATGGTGAATAGTGATACATCAACCATTATCATACCTAAAAATCAGGTTGAAAAAATAGAAGCTCAGGATAATGCAGCAAGTACAGCAGGAAATGTTGTCATCGTTATTGGGATAACCCTTGGAATTTTGGCCACATGGGGAATTAGTGAATTATCAAAAATTGATTTGACGGGTAGTCGTTAGGCCCATAATAAATAGGTCTTTAGTTTCCTTAAATATCCCTTTTGGCTTTCCAAACCATGCTGCCACTCTGTCTTTAAGTACCTTTTACATATTCCCGGATTGGGTTATTATCTGCTCTCATAATCCATAACTCATCCCAACCACTGAACTATTAAACTAAAATAATTAGCGCTAAATAAATTAGTATTTACTAAATTTGTTGTCGCTATGTATCTCAACTGTCACACCTTTTTCAGCTTCAAATACGGCACACTGAGTCCGGAGGAATTGCTCGCCGAAGCCCGGAAGTACAACGTGAAGAAACTGGCACTGACGGACATCAACAACACTTCCGCCTACATAGAATTGTTGCGGCTGTGCAGGGAAGCAGAGCCTGACTTTCATCTCGAACTGGCGCTGGGCATCGAGTTCCGTGATGGCAATACACTGCTTTATATTGGCCTGGCAGAAAGCAATGCCGGCTTTGAAGAGCTCAACAGGTTCCTGTCGCGCCATAATACGCTTGATATGCCACTGCCGGCCAGGGCGCCGGAGTTTGTACACGCCTATATCATTTACCCGTTTGGCGGTGTGGCGCCTGAAGATTTAAGGGAAAATGAGTACGTGGGAGTCAGGATACATGAAGTCATAAAAATTGCCCGGAGTCCATACCGTGATTACCTCCATAAGTTGGTGATACTTCACCCCGTCACCCTCAAAGACAAGACCGGGTTCAACATACACAGGCTGCTGCGTGCCATTGGGGAAAACACGATTCTCAGCAAGCTCGACAAGGCGCTGGAGGCAAACCCCAATGAAATGATGATGCCGGAGTCCGATCTTTTGGCGCACTTCTGGCAATACCCGCAAATCATTTCCAACACAAAGTTGCTGCTGGAGAATTGCCAAATCTCATTCGAGCTTGGCACCCCGAAGAACAAAGAAAAATTCACCGAAACCCATAAGAAAGACCATGCCCTGTTGCGCACCCTGGCGCTGGAAGGATTCCGCCGGCGCTACGAGCAGTACAACAGCTATGCCATGCAGCGGCTCATGAAAGAGCTGGATGTGATCGCAGATCGCCGGTTCGAAGCCTATTTTCTTATATCGCATGATATCGTCCAGTTTGCCAGGCACAGAAATTTCGCCCATGTTGGGCGCGGCAGCGGTGCTAACAGTATGGTGGCTTATTGCCTGGGTATCACGGAAGTGGATCCTATCGAGCTGGACTTATATTTTGAAAGGTTCCTGAACCCATACCGCAGCTCACCGCCTGATTTTGACATCGACTTTTCATGGAAGGACCGCGATGAGGTGATTGCCTATATTCTCGATAAGTATTCGACGAACTATGCAGTGCTGCTGGCGTCATTTAACACCTTTCAGGGCCGCTCGGTAATCAGGGAGCTTGGAAAAGTATTCGGTTTACCCAAGGCTGAAATCGATAAGATCGTGGATCACCCTTTCGAAATGCGTGAAAAGGACGAAATCACCAGGCTCATCTTCCGTTATGCCGACAGGTTGCACGATGTGCCGCAAAACCTCTCCATCCATGCCGGCGGTATTCTTATTACCGAAAAACCCATCTATACCTACACGGCGACCGACATCCCGCCTAAGGGTTTTCCCGTCACCCATTTCGACATGTACGGCGCCGAGGACATGGGCATCCACAAATACGATATCCTGAGCCAGCGCGGGCTTGGCCACATAAAGGATACGGTGGAAATAGTGCAAAAAACCCATGGCAAAACGATCGACATAAGCCAGACAGCCATCTTCAAAAAAGACCCACTGGTAAATAAGCTGCTGATGCAAGGGAAATGCATGGGCTGTTTTTACATTGAATCACCAGCCACCCGTATGCTGCTCGGCAAGCTTAGCTGCGACAACTACATCACGTTGGTAGCGGCAAGTTCCATTATCCGGCCGGGTGTGGCGCGATCAGGCATGATGCGCGAGTATATTCACCGGCATCACAACCCGGGCAAATTCGAATATATCCATCCGAAAATGGGTGAACTGATGAAGGAAACCTATGGTGTGATGGTGTACCAGGAAGACGTGATCAAGGTGGCACACCACTTCGCCGGTCTCGACCTGGCCGAAGCAGATATTCTCCGACGCGGAATGTCGGGCAAATTCAGGTCGAGAAAGGAATTCAAGCTGGTGGAGCAGAAATTTTTCGATAACTGCAAAGATAAAGGCTACCCCGATGCCATCACCAACGAAGTCTGGCGCCAGATCGAGAGTTTTTCAGGCTATTCCTTTTCCAAAGCCCATTCCGCAAGCTACGCTGTGGAAAGTTATCAGAGCCTGTACCTGAAAGCCTATCATCCGCTCGAGTTCATGGTGGGAGTGATCAATAATTTCGGAGGGTTTTACCAGACGGAGTTTTATTTTCACGAGGCGCGAATGGCCGGCGCTACGATACAGGCTCCATGTGTGAACACCAGCGACTACCTGACCAGGATTCTCAACAAAGACATTTATATGGGATTTATCCATTTAAAAAGCCTGGAGCAAAAGATAGGGGAGGCCATACCTTTGGAAAAAGCAAAGAATGGTCGATACACCTCCATGCAGGATTTTGTGCACCGCATATCGTTGGGCCTGGAGCAGATTAATATCCTCATTCGCATCGGGGCGTTCCGGTTTACCGGCAAACCAAAGAGGACGCTGTTGTGGGAAGCACGGCTGTTGTATGGTGAAAAAAAGGAAACGAGGCATTCCATGTCCATCTTCGAGTCCACCGTCTCATTCAGTGTGCCGTTGCTGGAAAAAAGGACATTTGAAGATGCTTTCGACGAACTGGAACTGCTGGGATTTACCCTGTGCGACCCATTCCTGCTCCTCGAGTCGCAGCAGTTCGGCAATGTCAAAGCGTCTGAACTAAAGCGCCGAACCGGCAAGATCGTGGAGATCGTTGGCTATCTCGTCACGACCAAAAACACGCACACCAAGGATCACAAACTCATGCAGTTCGGCACGTTCCTGGACTGTGATGGGAATGTCTTTGATACCACACATTTTCCCAATACATCCATAAAATACCCATTTCGGGGAAGGGGGTTTTACCGGATCAAAGGCAAAGTAACCGAAGATTTTGGCTACCCGATGATCGAGGTCAGTTATATGAACAAAGAAACTATGGTACACAAATTCCCGGAAGAGCACCCAAAGGTGGAGCAGGCGATGAAGTCAGATGCTGGTTCAATAGTCCACTAGTTCATGGTTCAATGGAAATGTGGAAAGGGAGTGAAGCGGTTTGATGGTTCATAGTGCAAATGTTCAATTGTTCTTGTTTTCTTCCCCGTGGCCTGTCCCCGGACATTCCATCTATCAAATCAACTTTACCAAGGGCTTCACTATGGCTGTCGGAGGACAGACAGACCAGGGAGGGGACCACTAAAAGAGAAATTAGTATCTGTATAAAAGAAGTAATGGAAAGTAATATGTGGGGTTTGACCGATTTTAATAGTAAATTCCCAGTGTATCGAATATGACGAAAAAACGCAATTCAATTTCAAGACTTCGGGGAGCAGGGTGGCTGGCTACTGACGCTGTGAACGGTGTCATTGATATTGTGGAGGCGATGCACAGCAACATCACCAGTCTCGGTGGATTGCTGGGCAATAAAAAAAAGCGCACTACCGGAATTACCGGGTTCGTGTATAAGAATATCCGGTCGATGACTGGTATCGCGGGCAAAGGTTTTGATATCCTGCTTGGCAGGTTGTCCATGATTGTCAATGAAAAGGAACTTTCACCGGAGCAGGAAGCGCTCCTTGCGGCGTTAAATGGGGTCATCGGCGATCATCTGTCCAAAACCGGCAATCCACTTGCTATAACCATGCACCTTCGGCGGAATGGAAAACCAATCACTCCAGAAGATCCGCTTTTTGCCATTGCAGACAAGACCAAACAAAAAATTCTTATCCTGATCCATGGCTCATGCATGAATGACTTGCAATGGAACCGCAATGATCACGATCACGGTGCGGCGCTGGCGGCAGATTGTGGGTACCTGCCTGTTTATCTCCATTATAATTCTGGGTGGCATATTTCTGAAAATGGCCTTGAATTAGCTGCACTGCTGGAAGAAACCTTGCGAAAAGTCCCGGGGGAAAAGGAGGTGGTGATCCTGGCCCACAGCATGGGAGGGCTCGTGGCAAGGAGTGCCTGGCAGTATGGCTATCGAAGTGGACATAGCTGGCTGAAAGATGTGAAAAAAATGATTTTTCTGGGAACTCCACATCATGGGGCGCCTTTAGAACAGATTGGCAATTGGATCGATGCAATGCTCACATCCAACGTCTACAGTTCGCCAATTGCCAATCTGGGAAAACTACGCAGCGCCGGAATTACCGATATGCGCTACGGCAATATTCTGGACGAAGACTGGAACAGAAGCGACCGATTTGATCCGATCGGTGATCAGCGAACACCAGTACCGCTTCCTACAGGCGTTGATTGTTTTGCTGTGGCAGCAGTGATCAGCGAGTTTTCGACCGTTCTAAGAGATGACATCATCGGTGACGGATTGGTACCCTTGAACAGTGCACTTGGACTTCATAAAAACCCGGCTTTTAACCTTAATTTTCCGGATGACAACGTTTTGATAATCCGCAAAGCCAAACATCTGGACTTGCTCAGCCACTCGGATATTTATGCCGCTATAAAAAAATGGGTATAATAGAGAGCTATTGAATAAACTCCTCTGAGCTTTTATCCGCACTTAGATAGTCGCTTTTATGATTCGTAAGTATAGTAAGTAGTTACTGTTTCCAATGGAATATTCCTTGTTTCAAAAGTGTACGATAACCTAAAACTAAACTATGCGAAGCTTTTCAACATTATTCCTTAGTCAATTGTTCAACGCGTTCTAAGTTCAACGTCCATCTGCACTCTTAGTGAGGTTAATTTTACTCTTCTGTAAATTGTTTGAAACTAATTCATACAGGTTCACTTCACCTGTGAAATCTTTTGGTACAAGGATAATGATTCCTTCCGGAT
>JBGSYX010000610.1:0-2956 GCA_041750735.1 Cyclobacteriaceae bacterium | reverse complement strand
CTTCTGAACTATTCTTGAATTTGTAAAAGAAAGCACCTCGTTTTGAACTCGTTGTTTCCTTTTTTGGCAATTTTTCTAACGTATTGAGCGAAGCTAATTTTTTACGGAAGTTACCCTGGTTAAATTTTCTCTGGAATATGGCATTATAAAGATTATTGAGTTGGGTGAGCGTGAAGTAGTTTGGCAGCAGGTCTTTCCCAATCAAATTGTAGGTGGCATTATTCTGCAATTTGACCAGTGCATCATTAACCATTTGGTTATGATCAAAAATCAACTCAGGAATTGCGGTAATTGGCCACCATTTTCCACCATTTTCACCAACCAATTCAGTGTCATGTTCATCGATTCGAATCAATGCGTAGTAAGCAACGGATATTACCCTGCCACCGGGATCGCGACCTGGATCAGAAAAGGCTCCCACCTGTTCCATGAAGATATTTTCCAAGCCAACGGTTACTTTAAGGACCCGATTCACTGCACCTTCGAGAGATTCTTTTTCCCCAACAAATCCACCCATGAGCGACCACATTCCTTTGGCTGGTTCAAAAAGTCGTGGATAGAGGAGCAGTTTCAATTCATCCGCTTCGTAACCAAAAACAACGCAATCCACAGCCAATGGAAATTTGGGATGATCGGAGTATATATTTTGGGCAGCACTCATATACTAATTCAAATCTAATATTAATTTTAAAAAGTACAATTAATATTATTGAAATTTTAGGAGGATTTCAAAATGAAAAATTTATCCTCCTATGAATGGGAAACGTAGCGTGGGTAAGAAAAAAAAAGGTTGCCCGATGAGCAACCCTTGACTTGGATTTCTATAGAAATAGTTAAATCACCTGATTTTTGAGCCTTTCAATGCGAAAAAGACCAGGTATAAATAGTACACAAACAAACAGCTTATGGCAATAACCACGCTACCCGTCATATCCTGAATGGCGCCCATGACAGGCATGAGGATAGCAGCACCGATGACGGAAGTGGCAATAACACCAGAAGCAACTTTTGAGTGCGGACCCAAATCTTCCAATGCGAGGTTATAAATAACCGGCCACATGATGGAATGGAAAAGCCCTGTACCGAGGAACAACCACAAAGCGATAGTTCCTGCGCTTGATCCTAAGCCCAGCGAGGCAAGTACAAATGCTGCCCCGCCAAATGCACAAAGTGTTAGTATGATTCGCGCCGGAAATTTTTGCAGAATGAATATGCCCAACAAACGGCCAACCATTAAACCACCCCAGTAGTATTTTAACATATCAGTTCTTTCTAATGAGGATAGGTCGAAACCCAGCTTTACAGAATAATCTGCAAAAAAGCTCGGAATACCAATTTCAATACCCATATAAACAAATATTGCCAACGAGCCCAACCAAACGTGTGTGTACTGGAAAGCACTTGACTTATAAGTCTTTTTCGCACCAGAGGCATCTACTTCATCGTCGCTTTTTATCTCTGGCAATTTAAGGAAGAACATAATTGCCAAAATCACTAAAGTAATGACAGCGATCACACCAAATGGAAATTGAACAGCTTTTGGGTCGCTGGTTTCGTTGACGATAAGAAGCGAAACAAAAATTGGAGCGATAACGGTTGCCACGGAGTTCAATGCATTAGTCAAAGTCAGGCGGCTTGCAGCGGTTTCTGGTGCACCCAATGCATTTACATAAGGATTAGCGGCAACCTGAAGTATCACGACTCCGATGGCAAAAACAGCCACACCAAAAAGAAATGGAATATATCCCAACGCAACAAGTGGAATACAAAGCAGAAATCCCAGGGCAATAAACGCCAGCCCTGACAATACTCCGCTTTTATAACCTATTCGGTTTATGATAAGTCCGACAGGAACCGAAAGAGCATAAGCTCCGTAGAAGAAGCTGTTAGGGAGTTGCTTTAATCGATTGCTTTGAAGGTCAAACGCATCTTTTAAAAAGTCGATCATAGAATTGTTCATAGTGGTTATAAATCCAAAGAGGAAAAATAACGAAGCCATCACAATCAGAGGAAACAAATATTTGTTCTTGCTCATAATAATTGGGTTAAAGGGTAAGAGTTATTTTGTGGAAAATTTATATATACATAAATGTTTGTACGTTTCTCCGGGCTTCAGTAGGGTAGAAGGGAAGCCCGGTTTATTCGGTGAATCGGGATAATTTTGCGCTTCCAGACATACTGCCGAACGTTTAGTATAGGCCGTGCCGCCCTTGCCGACATCACTGCCATCGTGCCAGTTGGCTGAATAGAACTGCACTCCTGGTTGTGTTGTGAAGACTTCCATCACCCTGCCCGATGTCGGTTCTGTATAAATTGCCGCCAGTCCGAGTTGATTTAGCGGTTTGTCGATCACCCAGTTGTGGTCATAACCAGCCCCATATTTCAACTGATCAAAATCGCCGTCGATCCGCTCCCCGATGACATGGGGTTTGCGGAAATCCATAGGAGTACCTTCCACTGTTTTCAATTCGCCGGTTGGGATTAAGTTCTCATCTACAGGCGTAAATTTGGAGGCGTTGATTATCATGGAGTGTCCTGTAACATCTTGATTGTTGCACCCCGCAAGGTTGAAAAAACCATGAGAACAAATATTCACATGGGTTGATTTGTCTGTTTTACCAAAATAATCCAGCACCAATTCATTATCATCTGTAAGGGTGTAGGTGACTGAAAAGTCCAGATTTCCTGGATAACCTTCCTCGCCATCCTTACTCATATAATTCATTTTAATGGATGTTTTGCCATTTTTTACCACGACATCGTCCGCATCGAACACCTGGTTGTTGAATCCTTCCGGACCGCCATGCAGGCTGTTGGGTCCATTGTTTATGGGCAACTGGTATTTTTTACCATCAATGGTAAATTTTCCATTGGCGATCCGGTTGGCATATCTGCCGCAGATAGCGCCAAAATACGGCATACCTTTGAGCCATTCATCCAGCGTTTCATAACCCTG
>JBGSYX010000609.1:0-62530 GCA_041750735.1 Cyclobacteriaceae bacterium | reverse complement strand
GGAACTGCCTGGAGGGTACTCAGGTTGTCTTCCATTACAGATCAGATTATGATCAAAGCCCAGCGGATACGCTCTATCCAGGAGAAGGGAACTCAGAAAATAGTGGATGATATTTTTGGTGAGTTTGTCGGCATCGTGAATTATTGCATCATTGCCATGATACAATTGAAACTTGAAAAGATAGAACCTTCCGAACTGACAATTCATGATATTATTGAATTGTATGACCATGCGGTGGAAGAAACGATTTCACTTCACAAAGATAAAAACCACGATTACGGCGAGGCTTGGCGTGAAATGCGCGTCAGCTCTATGACCGACATCATATTGATGAAAATATTGCGCGTAAAGCAAATTGAGGATAATCAAGGATTGACCATAGCCTCGGAAGGTGTTAAGGCAAATTATCAGGATATGATGAATTACGCTATATTTTGTCTTATAAAACTCAAAAAGTAATCATGAAAATTGTCGATAATTTCGTTCGTTGGTTCGTGGGTGTTTTATTTATTTTCTCCGGTTTGGTTAAACTTAATGATCCTGTCGGAACCGCCATTAAAATGGAGGAGTATTTCGAAGTATTCGCCAACGACATAGCTGGATTCTTCCATTATCTGGTACCAATAGCACTCTACATTGGGCTTTTTGTTGTGATTCTCGAAATACTGTTAGGTGTAGCGCTCCTTTTCAGATGGAGAATGAAACTTACAATATATACATTATTGGGTCTTATCGTGTTTTTCACTTTCCTGACTTTTTACTCGGCGGCATTCAACAAGGTGACCGATTGTGGGTGTTTTGGGGATGCTATCGCGCTAACACCATGGCAATCGTTCGGAAAAGATATTTTATTGCTCCTTCTTATCGGTTATATGGTTTTCAGGAGAAATGAAATGAGATCAGCCGCATCGCTTACATTGGGTTCCTTTGCACTCGCCGCGTCGCTTATTCTCTGTATCATACTTGCTTATGTGGCTATCGAGCATTTACCATTAATCGATTTCAGGCCGTACAAGGTAGGTGTGGATATGCGGAAAGCCATGGTGCAGTCAGAAGATTTTCGCTACAGATATATCATGGAAAAGGATGGAGAGAAATACGAATTCGACGCATATCCTACAGATAACACTTATAAATTCCTGGAGATGATACTTCTCAACCCAGAGGCTGAACCGAAAATTAAGGATTATAATGTCTGGAATGACGACGGTGATTTCACGGAGGCAACACTTACTGGCGTAAAATTACTGGTGATTTTCAGTGATGTGAACAAAGCGCGAATTCGGACTATTCCTGAGATTATGAATCTTTCAGGCCAAATTCAAAACATAGCTGAAACATGGGTCATTATGTCTAATGATGAAGCGACCTATGAATCCTTCAGGCATGAACATCAAATAGCATTGCCGTATTATTTTGCCGATGGAACATTATTAAAAACCATGGTGCGTTCTGTTCCTGGACTTCTTTTACTCAAAGATGGAGTGATCCTCGGCAAATGGCATAACAATGATATTCCTACTTCGGAAGAAATAGCTGCTTTATTACAATAATTGTGCGATGCTGGTCTATCTCCTGCGACGAATTGCTTATGGATTTTTGGTGCAATTAGGAGTGGTTGTTGTCATTTTCTTGCTCTTCCATGCTTTACCAGGAGATCCCGTTTCGCTTATTGCCGGCCAGCGAAGCGATCTCGCTACTAGGGAATCGATAAGTAAGGAATTGGGACTGGATCGTCCACTTAGCTGGCAATTCCTTCATTATATGAATGATTTGTCATTCATTTCGATTCATCTCGATACGGAGGAAAATGCAAAAAAATATAGCTATGGTCGTCTCATTAAGATGAATGAAAACATACTGGTAGTGAAATTGCCTTACCTTCGGCGGTCATTTCAGACTAACAAAGAGGTGACTGAAATTATTGCTGAGAATATCGACGACACATTTTGGCTGGCGATTACTGCCATGATGATTGCCAGTATTTTCGGTATATTGTTTGGTGTTTTGGCTGCTATTAACCACAATACCTGGATCGACCACACGTTAATGGCCGGATCAGTACTGGGTATTTCGGTGCCTTCATTCGTATCTGCCATCATTATCGCTATGGTTTTTGGATACTATTTGAGCGATTATACCGGGCTCAACCTTACCGGGCAGTTATGGGTAAACCATCCTATCAGAGGCAAGGAGTTACAACTTCAGAATCTCATTTTACCGGCAATCACTCTTGGGATCAGGCCGCTGTCAATCATAGCCCAGCTCACTCGAAGCTCCATGCTCGACGTGATGTCGGCTGATTACATCCGTACAGCCTACGCTAAAGGATTGGGGAGCTCTACGGTTGTTATGAAACATGCCTTAAAAAATGCATTGAACCCAGTGATCACTACTGTGACAGGCTGGCTCGCTACGTTAATGGCCGGAGCGTTTTTTGTTGAATACATTTTCGACTGGAAAGGACTCGGTTATATCACCATCAAGGCAGTTCAAAGTCTCGACTTTCCTGTTGTCATGGGAGTAACACTAATGGTAGCGACCATCTTCGTAATTATCAGTATTCTAATGGATATTCTTTATGCAGTATTTGACCCTCGTATTCGGCTCAATTAATTTGCTCAATTGAATTATAAATGAAATCGAAAAAGAAAATATACCTGGTGGGAATGCCTTCGTCGGGAAAATCTACCATTGGTAAGTTACTATCTGGATTTTTGGGGTTACAATTCGTTGATCTGGATGATGTGATTGAAGAAAAGGAAGGTATGGATATTACCACTATTTTTTCTGAAAAGGGGGAACCGTATTTTAGAGAAGTGGAACATGAAAGCCTCCTGATTCAAACGGAACAATTAGATGGATTCGTAATGGCAACCGGCGGAGGAACTCCTTGTCATTACAATGGTATCGATTATATGAACCAAAATGGAGTCACTGTATTTCTCAAGGTAAATATTGAGGATTTATATACAAAACTTTCAAAAAAGGGTAGTACAAAAAGACCTTTGCTCAAAGATAAAACCCTGGAAGAATTGTATTTGGAATTGAAAACCAGGTACGATTCGAGGATAAGCCATTATTCCAAAGCCCAAATCATCATCGACCAATCGTTTAAGGATATCGCCGAGCGAACAAACGAGGTGTTGTTTGCGATAAAGACCTTAGAAAAAAATCCCCAATGAAAGGACCACATTCATGTTATTGCGGGTTACATCCACGATTGGAGTTTGCAGATAGGCTTCATTATTAGGATTTTCCAGGATATATGGCGCATATTTATTTTCACTTGTAGTATAGATAACACCCAGATCGCTAAAAAATTTAGCGGATCGAAATCCAACTCCTCCGGAAATAGAATTGCTTGCCAAATCAAGCTCATCTGAATTGTAGGGATTTCCACGCATTTCGTACCCACCTCGCACCCTGATCGTGTTCAAACGCCATTCAGCACCCAGTCTGTAATTCAATGTGGAGCTATACAATTCTCTTATCGTTTGGTTATTAGCTGAAAGGTCGCCCTCATTACTTGTAACCTTCATATTCGAATAGTTAACGTACTCTATATCCGCGCTGATAAATCCATTTTTTGAGAAGAAGAACGATAATCCTCCGTTTATTCTCATCGGTGTGGTGATGGTGTAGTTTAACTGACTTTCCTCTTCATAGGAATGCTGATTAACAGTGGCATTGTCTTCATAAAACGATGTGAAATCAGCCTGATCGTTGACGATAAGATCATAGTTAGCATCAAAATAATCGCCGTAATTATCCAGGTCAAATGTGAAATAATCAGCGTCAGTTCTATAGTAGTAGTTTTCGCTCATAGCAAAAGCAGTAGGCGTAATAATGGAAAAGCCAAGCGTAAGTTGATTTATTGGCCGTGCTATAATGCCGAAAGTTCCATTAATTCCAATTCCATCAGTATATAGATCTTCAGTAAGCAATATATTATCGACGATATCACTTGAGAGACCCGGATACAGTTCACTGTATTCTCGCAGAATACGATATTTAACTGAAGGTACGCCAAGTGTAAATCCGATATAAACCCTATCATTAAAGTTGCCTCCGTAACTAAGGTTTACCTGGTTCTGGCTGCCTGAAGTGGTTATGATTTCTGCCTGATTTGTCGGAAAAGATTCTGAAGGGAATTCACTAAAAAACGTCCTGTTATAAAAGGGAATATAAGTAGTGTCATTACCATTGACGTATCCATCCACAAACTCACTCAGAAGATAGGTGTCAAAGGCTCCAAACGTTGTTCCTGTAAGTAGGTCGCTATCGACATTTTGTCGATTAGCATCCTGAACATAATAATCCAAAATATCATTGTTTGGATTCATACCCTGATACTGGACTTTGCTATTGAACTCATTTGTTTTGGATATGGAGATCCCAAATGAGCCTCCGCGCCAACTTCCAGGTGTCGCGTCATCTTTAACTTTACAAATAACTATGCCAAAGTTATCGATGTTGAATTTGCCAAGACTAGAGGTGGTAGATGTTCCAAGAAAGTTTCCGTCAGTAGAAATTATGTTATATGACGGGGTGATGCTAAACTCAGATCGGTTATAAAAGCCAAGTCCGGCGGGGTTGGCTAAGGCGGAACTAATATCACCACCCAGACTTATTTGAGTATTTCCTAATCCTTGTATTCGTGCGCTTCCCGTGTAGCGATAATCAGAAAACATAAAGGCAAGTTCATGGTAGGACAATGCCCCCGTGATTTGTTGTGCTAGTGTAAAAGGAATGGACAAAAATATCCAAGCACTTATAAAAAGTGAGAATTTAGTTTTCATGACCTTGAAGTTACAATTTGGCTTAGGTGGCTAATTATTGCCTGCCACCCCTACCTGATGATGAAGAAGAACCTGATGAACTTGATCCTGAACTATATGAACGGCTACCGCTGCTGGATGATCCTGAAGAGTAACCCGAAGAAGGCCTTGAGCTGCTGCCTGAGGAGTAACTGCTATTTCCTGAACTGGCTCCCCGGTTGCTTGGAGTAGAGTATGATGAACCTGATCTTGTACCCGTAGGTGAATAGGAAGAAGAACTTCGAGTTCCAGAAGTTGACTGACCGTTATAATTCGAGAAACCAGTAGATCTTGATGGTCTGTTTTCGTTAATAGTCGAAGAACTTTGGCTTGATGATGAATTCTTTAAATATGAACTCCTTGACGATTCAGCAGAAGTAATTCGCGATGTTGAAGACGCATTCCTGCGGGCGTCGTTAAAGTATTCATTTTGAGTTCTTGAATAATCTCTTGCTGCAACCCTATTATTTGTAGTTGAATTTGTTACACTTTCAGGAACCCGAACTCGTGAAGATGATGTCGAAATTCGTGAGTTTTCAGTCGTGTTGGTCCTGGAAATCTTTGAATCTGCATAGCTCCTGTTGGTTCTTGGCTTGTATATTTGATTTTGCTCTGCTCCGTTGATAATATAGATAGGTCTGCTATTGCCGTAAAAGCTATTCATGCCATACATTCCATAGCTGTTATATGGTGAACCAAACCTACTGCCATAATATGAAGGATAACCATAACCATATGCAAAAGGATCGTAACCATACATGCCATAAGGACTATGAGGATATGCGCCCCATCCACCCCATGGATTATAACCTGCTCCCCAAGCCATCGACAAGCCCATCGACATGGATGGATAAAATCCGCTGCCAAATCCGAAACCCATAGAATAACTTGGCCCGTATCCCATCATAAATGGATCGTAACCGTATCCGTAAGGCATTCCATAACCCCTCATTCCATAACCCCCCATTCCATAACCCATACTCATATATGGACTGAATCCCCATGAGGGATAAGAATAATTTCTATTTTGATTGCTCTCACTCATCTGGTCTCTTTTATTAAGAGCGGCGTAGTCAATCTGGCGGGTGATCAGACTGTCTTTGTTGTAATCTTCAACAAAGTAGTCTTGGTGACCGTAAGCGGATGCATCGTTTGATTCAGTTTCTTTGTACCTAGCGATGTATTCAGGGTTAATGTTTTTGGAGGAAACATTTTCAGTAGTGGCGACCGCCTCTTTATAGGCAGGTGCGCTAACTTCAGAAGCGTTGGATTTTTTTGCTTCCACCTTTGCGGTTTTTCTATCCGACTTGGTGAAATACATATCATCGTATTCCTGACCAATTGCCTGAAAGCCAATTGTCGAAAGGAATAATCCCAGTGTCAGTGATAATGCGAAATTGATTGGTTTAAGCGTTTTCATAATATTTCTTCTTAAGGTCCATGCTTCTCAGCATTAAAGATAACGATATTTCAATTTACTTAGTTAAATGTTTGCGCAAAAACTTAATTTTGACGCCAATTCATAGACACAAATACTGTACCAATAAGTTGTAAGATGAGTAAAGGATTACCAACACGTGCTGAAGATTATTCGGCATGGTATAATGAATTAGTGAAAAGGGCCGACCTGGCCGAGAATTCGGCTGTACGTGGTTGTATGGTTATAAAGCCTTATGGCTATTCTATCTGGGAGAAAATGCAGGCAGCTCTGGATAAAATGTTCAAGGATACGGGGCATCAAAACGCCTATTTCCCATTATTTATCCCCAAATCATTTTTGAGCAAGGAGGCTGCACACGTAGAAGGCTTTGCGAAGGAATGTGCTGTCGTTACTCATTATAGATTAAAGGCTAACCCAGACGGAAAAGGGGTGATTGTGGATCCGGAAGCAAAACTGGAAGAAGAACTCATTATTCGTCCAACATCAGAAACTGTAATTTGGAGTACTTATAAAAACTGGATTCAATCATATCGTGATTTGCCTTTATTAGTGAATCAATGGGCCAATGTGGTAAGGTGGGAAATGCGCACACGCTTATTCCTTCGTACTGCCGAATTTCTGTGGCAGGAGGGACATACCGCACATGCTACCAAAAGTGAGGCTGTTGAAGAAACACTCCGCATATTGGATATATATGCCACTTTCGCACAAGATTATATGGCGATGCCTGTGCTTCGTGGAATCAAGACAGAAAGTGAGCGATTTGCTGGCGCTGTCGATACATATTGCATTGAAGCATTGATGCAGGACGGCAAAGCGCTCCAGGCAGGAACCTCACATTTTCTTGGGCAGAATTTTGCTAAAGCCTTTGATGTAAAATTTGCAACGAGCGATGGAGGACTCGATTATGTATGGGGCACATCCTGGGGTGTGAGTACACGACTGGTAGGTGGGCTAATCATGGCCCATTCAGACGACTTGGGTTTGGTGCTGCCACCTAAATTAGCACCTATTCAGGTAGTAATTATTCCTATCGTAAAGGACAAGGATCAATACAACATCATTGATGAAAGAGTCGCCGGAATAGTACAGAAGCTCAAAAACCGAGGCATATCCGTCTTCTATGATAATCGCGATACACAAAAACCAGGTTGGAAATTCGCTGAATACGAGCTTAAAGGGGTACCAGTTCGAATTGCCATTGGTCCACGTGATCTCGAAAATAACACTGTGGAAATTGCCAGACGCGACACGCTCACCAAGGAGGTTGTAAGCATCGATAATATTGATGAATACATATTTAATCTTCTCGATGAGATTCAAAACAGCTTGTTCAACCGTGCACTAAAATTCAGGGAAGAGAACACAACAGAAGTAAATTCATTTGATGAATTCAAAAATGTGCTGGATTCCAAGGGGGGCTTTATTTTAGCACATTGGGATGGTACAACAGAAACTGAAGAGCAAATTAAAAACGAGACAAAGGCCACCATTCGATGCTTGCTGCTCGAAGGTAAAGACGAACCTGGAAAATGTGTCTTCTCAGGAAAGCCGTCAGTTCGAAAGGTTATTTTTGCAAAAGCATATTAATAGGATAGATTTTAGCTTGATTTTATTACTTTTGATCAGATACTTTTTGCCCTATGGAATGGTTAACCGTGCTTTTGTTAATTGTGGCAGGAATTGCCCTGGTGATAATCGAGATACTCTTTATTCCGGGCACGACGGTCATCGGTATCATAGGTGTAGCATTGCTGGTATTTGGGATAATTTTCGGTTATGGGAAATTTGGCAATACGACCGGGACAATTATCCTTATAAGTACACTTGTGGTTGGTGGAACAGCTACATTCATCAGTTTTCGATCAGGGCTATGGCGAACCTTTGCACTTAAAAGCACGAATAAATCCAGAGTGAATGAAGATTTGGAAATTCAACAGCTTTTGGGCGCAGAAGGAAAGGCGGTATCAGCCTTAAGACCTTATGGGAAAGCTGAGTTTTATAATAAAGTTTATGAGGTAAAATCCTTGGGTAATTATGCTGATTCGGGCAGCAGGGTAAGGGTTATTAAAGTTGATAAGAACAATACAATATATATCGAACTATTAAAGGATTAAAAATTATGGAAGCACCAATGACAATACTTGTTTTTTTATTTCTGGGCATTATAGCACTTTTTATTTTCTTATATTTTGTACCGGTTGGCCTATGGATCACCGCGGTATTTTCAAATGTCAAGGTTGGATTGTTTGAACTCGTCGGCATGCGAATCAGAAAGGTGCCGCCAAGTATTATTGTGAATTCACTGATCACAGCTGTAAAGGCTGGTCTGAATCTCACTTCATCGGACTTAGAGACGCACTACCTGGCCGGTGGAAATGTGCCCACAGTAATTAAGGCGCTCATATCTGCTGATAAAGCAAATATCAATTTATCATTTAAGCAGGCCACAGCTATTGATCTTGCAGGAAGGGACGTTTTTCAGGCTGTTCAGATTTCAGTAAATCCCAAGGTAATCACCACACCAAAAGTGGCGGCTGTCGCTGCAGATGGCATCCAGCTTATTGCGATTGCCCGGGTTACAGTTAGGGCAAATATACAGCAGTTGGTTGGTGGTGCTGGTGAAGACACGATTCTTGCCAGGGTAGGTGAGGGTATCGTTACCTCTATTGGTTCTGCCAATACCCACAAGGAAGTACTGGAAAATCCTGATAAAATCTCCAAGCTTGTTTTGCAGCGTGGTTTGGATGCCGGTACCGCTTTCGAGATTTTGTCAATTGATATAGCCGATGTGGATGTAGGAGTTAACATTGGAGCGAAACTTCAGACAGATCAGGCGAGTGCCGATTTAAAAGTTGCTGAAGCAAAAGCTGAAGAGCGTCGTGCTATGGCTGTTGCTGAAGAGCAGGAAATGAAAGCGAAAGCCCAAGATGCCCGTGCAAAAGTAATTCTTGCCGAAGCAGAAATCCCCAAAGCAATTGCTGAGGCTTTCCGAAGTGGGAATTTGGGACTTATGGATTATTACAGAATGCAAAATATTCAGGCCGACACAAGCATGCGTGAATCAATCTCCAGTGCACCAGGTAGCAGCACCAAGACGTCAATGGGCGGCGAAGGCGATAAAATGAAAAAGTAAGCTTCACGGTATTTAAATACCATCATAAAAAAAGACCGGCCTGGCTGGTCTTTTTTCCTGTTTTCAGCGTTGCAACACCCTGGAATTTTTTTGGATAATCCGGAATAGTTCGGCCTGCTGCTGATCCATGTTGAGGAGTTTTGATTTGGTATGTTTGGATTCTGGTAAGGTATATGTGATCTCATACATGTTGTGCGTGAGTTCTGCTGCTTTTTTGAGTGATAGGGTTGAATGTTCTTTATATAAAATCCGTTCCAATTCTTTGTATATGGTATACCCGGTAAAAGCGATGCATATGTGTGCTTCTATGCGGTTTT
This sequence comes from Cyclobacteriaceae bacterium, assembly GCA_041750735.1. Lineage (GTDB taxonomy): Bacteria > Bacteroidota > Bacteroidia > Cytophagales > Cyclobacteriaceae > JAAUQL01. The sequence goes on along the minus strand of JBGSYX010000609.1, from coordinate 52,816 downwards.
TGAGCCGATGATAGATTGGTCTTATTCTCAAATCAGTTTTGGACATTCTAAAAGCCTTTTCGATGTGCCAGAGGTTATTGTAATTGTCGATGACCTGTTTACTGCTCAGTTTTGTGTTGGTGATATAACCTTTGAGTCCATCCCAGATCTTGTCGGACTGAAATTTCTCATAATCGATTTCAATGTCGAGCTCGCCAATTAATTTGAGGTACTTGTTATAGCCCCTATTGTTAATGTTGGATTTGGTGAGCTTGCCTGTTTTTATCTGCTTTTCCAACCGCTTAAGCCCTCGCTGACGATTGTGTTCATCCTTGCCAGCCCTTTTTAGCGAGTAGGCGACAATTAGCCTGGTGTTATCTGGTTTTGTTAAGCACACCATCTTTCCATCCGACCATTCTTCTGATTGTATTTGCTTTTTAATGGAATTGGATTCATTTTTTATCCTTGCCCCAAGGATATATCGATACCCCTGTTTCTGTAAAGCCTCCAGGTTATTGCTTGATAACAAACCCGCATCAGCTACTACCACTGGTTTGCCCAACGTAAACCTTGCTGTAATCTTCTTGAGAAAAGGAATCAGGGTATGGCCTTCATAAATGTCGCCTTCAAAAATATCATACCCGATGGCATACCCACCCAAGCCTACCAACAATCCCAGGTATATCTGGGGGTTTTGGTGTTTTCCATCCTTTGAAAAACCGGTCTTTCGCAAGTCATCTTCATCACTGGCTTCGAAGTACAGGGTAGTCATGTCGTAAAAAACGATGCTTAGATGACCTTTCAATACCTTTTTGGTGTGGGCAAAGGCAATTTGCTCGATTTGTGCCTTGAGCTGATCGTTCAGCTTGTCTAAAAACCGGTAAACCGCGTCAATATCAAGGCTAATCCCCTGATAGCGATAAAGATATTCGACCGTTTTCAGCTTACTGAGCGGAAAGGCCAATCGGGCTATGACCAAGTGCCGGAACAATTCCTCCTCCACCATATCAAAACCTATACTGTCATAAAGTTTTCCAAAAACCAGTTCCGGACCCACTGTCCTGATGCTGGCATTATCTAAACTTTTTATTACCTGTTCAACAATGGTGTCCTTTTCGGAAACAAAGATTTTAGATTGGGCTGAAAGACGTTCTAATTCTTGCTTGCCTAAATACCACAGCTTTTGAACCTCTTGTTCAGTAGATCCACAGCCAATGGTTTTCACAACCTTGTATTTGCCCTTGGCTTTTAAGATGATCTGCACGGAAATGTTTCCTGTCCGGTTCTTCAGTTTTCGTAAAAACATCCTCAAAATTAGGTTTGCAACACCCAATTTGACACCTAAATCTTCAAAATTTCAACAATTAGACACTTTTTTAAATGGTGTGCGGAAAACAGGAGCTGCAAGCCACAAGTAACTTCAGTGCATCACTAGTCATTCTCTTCTTTAGTTCATTGTGGAGATTGAATAAGATTGATACAAGATTGAGGGAGATTGATAATAGAATAGCCAACTCATAATTCATAACTCATAACTCATCATTAATCACTGCACTCTGCAAAATATCGCCGCTAATCCATGTATTTTTGCAGCATGGAAAAAACCGATATCAGGCAGCTTTCGCTGAAAGAACTCGAAGTGCAACTGGCCAAAAACGGAGAGAAATCCTTTCGGGCCAGGCAGCTACATGAATGGCTGTGGCAAAAATCAGCCACAGATTTCGATGCCATGACCAACCTGTCGCTCGACTTGCGTGAAAAACTGAAAGCTCAGTTCAAAATAAATGCCGTTGAAGTGCTCACCGAACAGGTAAGTAGTGATGGCACGATAAAAAATGCCTTCAAACTCCATGACGGAAATATTATTGAAGGTGTTTTGATTCCTGCCGATGACCGGATGACGGCCTGTATATCTTCTCAGGTAGGTTGCTCACTGTCGTGTAAATTTTGCGCTACCGGCTACCTGGAGCGTAAACGCAACCTGGACGCGGCGGAAATCTACGACCAGGTAGTGCTCATCAACAGGCAGGCGATGAAGAGCTATAATCTGCCATTGAGCAACATCGTCCTGATGGGTATGGGCGAACCATTGCTGAATTATGCCAACGTACTCAGCGGTATTGACAGGATCACTGCTCCTGATGGTCTGAATATTTCGCAAAAGCGCATCACGCTTTCCACAGCCGGTATCGCCAAAATGATCAAAAAACTGGCCGATGACAATGTGAAGTTCAATCTGGCGCTGTCGCTGCATGCAGCCGATGATGAAAAGCGCAACGCCATTATGTCCATCAACGAGACCAATTCACTTGCCGCACTTTCCGAAGCCCTGGTGTATTTTCATCAGAACACGGGAAACTGGATAACGCTGGAATACATCGCTTTCAGCAAGTTTAACCTCGACGTCACCGATGCCAAAAACCTGGTGCGTTTTGCCAGCAAGATTCCATGCAAAATCAATATCATCGAGTACAATCCGATCGACAACGCAGAATTCCGCAGAGCAAGTGACAAAGAATTGGATGACTTTACTAGGATACTTGAGGAAAAACGGCTCACGGTAAACATCCGCCGGTCGCGGGGAAAAGATATCGATGCGGCCTGTGGTCAACTGGCCAACAAATCGGTGAAGGCCTGAATATAGCCGATTGTTTGAAGCTTTGCTCTAGGCTAATGCCTTGTGACGCTGCCCAGCCCTGATGCATCCACATCCACCTCCGCGGGATCGCCGTAATACTCCACAGACCCAATGCCGCTCGCGTGGCCTTTAAAGCTGGCGCTCGCATAGACTTTTACACTGCCGATGCCGTTGGAATCGACCAAGGTATACTTGCTCCTGAGTCCTGATGCGTCATAACTGCCGATCCCGTCGAAGGACACTTTGTGGTAATCCGTTTCACCCTCGATCGTGAACTCACCTACGCCTGAAATTTCTGAAATAACTTTGGAGGCTTTTAAATCCAGCTCCACATCGCCGGCGCCATCAAATTCCAGCTTCATGTTATCTGTTATCAATTGGTTTTCACATTCAAGATCCACGGCGCCCTCGATTTCCAGCCTTTCCAGCCGTTTTACCTGTATCCATACTTCGATGGCTTTGGTGTTTCGCAGGTTTTTTCCTTCCAGAATTATTTCCAGCCGGCCTGTTTCTGAGTTTACTTCCAGCCGTTCAAAATAATTATTGGTCGTCACGATCGTGAGCGAATTAGTTTCACCCTGACTCAGGTGAATTTCGTATGGGCCCTGGAGGTATAATTCGGTAAATGGCTTTACGGTGTATTTTTTCTCTATGGCATCATCGGCCATCGTGATTGTTGCGGAGGCTGAAATAATGAGAAGGAGCAGAAGGAGGATTTTTTTCATCATATTGATTTTTAGAACACCAATTATTGTCAAACGCTGTGCCATCGCATGCTATGGGTAAATTTAGCATTTTTCTTCATGGATTTGTTCACCAGCGCACACTTGCCTGATCGGTTTCAGTCATTGGAATAAATGCAAAAAATCCAATGTTCAATTCGTCACTCTGCAGACTTACTGCCATCCGTTAAGTTATTTCCATTATTTTTGCCAAAATTTTCATGACATGTTCGACAATTTAAGTTTAAAACTCGATCAGGCGTTCAAGACCCTCAAAGGTGAAGGCCGGATTACCGAGATCAATGTTGCCAAGACCGTAAAAGAAATCCGTAAAGCGCTGATCGATGCGGACGTCAACTATAAAGTTGCCAAGGATGTCACCGATAAGATCAAGGATGAAGCCATGGGTCGCGATGTGCTTATCTCCGTATCGCCCGGGCAATTGCTCGTGAAAATCACGCAGGAAAAACTCGCCGAACTCATGGGCGGTTCTAAGGCCGGCATTCATCTTTCAGGCGATCCTGCCGTGATTCTGATCTCAGGTCTTCAAGGATCCGGTAAGACGACTTTTACAGCAAAACTGGCCAATATGCTGAAGAAACAAGGTCGCCAGGTATTGCTGGCTGCTTGTGATATTTACAGGCCTGCTGCCATCGACCAACTCAAAGTACTTGGCGAGCAGATTGGCGTGGAGGTTTACGCCGAACCTGAAAATAAGGACGCTGTTAAAATTGCCAAAAATGCCATTGCGCAGGCAAAAGCCAAAGGCAAAAAAATACTCATCGTCGATACAGCCGGTCGTCTGGCTGTTGATGAACAAATGATGAATGAGATAGCTTCTTTGAAAGATGCACTCAAACCATCCGAAACGCTGTTTGTCGTGGATTCCATGACCGGTCAGGATGCTGTTAATACCGCTAAGGTCTTCAATGAACGACTCGATTTTGATGGTGTTGTCCTTACGAAATTAGATGGCGATTCGCGCGGTGGTGCTGCTTTGTCTATCCGAAATGTGGTAGAAAAGCCCATCAAGTTCATCAGCACTGGGGAAAAGATGGACGCCATCGACGTCTTCCATCCTGACCGTATGGCGCAGCGGATCCTTGGCATGGGTGATGTGATATCGCTTGTGGAGCGGGCTCAGCAAAACTTTGACGAGGATGAAGCCCGCAGGCTCAACCTGAAGATCAGGAAAAATCAGTTCAACTTCGACGACTTTCTGTCGCAGCTGGAGCAGATAAAAAAGATGGGAAACATCAAAGACCTCATGGGCATGATCCCCGGCATGGGCAAAGCCATGAAAGGGCTGGATGTGGATGAAGAATCCTTCAAACCCATTGAGGCAATCATTAAATCAATGACAAAAACCGAACGTGCCAATCCGGATATCATTGACGGTAGCCGCCGTAAGCGCCTAGCCTCTGGAAGTGGCACCAATATCCAGCAGGTGAACAGCCTCATGAAGCAGTTTGAGCAGATGCGCAAGATGATGAAAACGATGAATAAGATGGGCGGAGGCAAGCGCGCATTGGCCAATATCAACCCCTTCGGTCGATAACAGGAAATAAAGTACTCCACCTTGGTCTGTCTCCTGACAGACCTCAAGCTCCTCTGGCTAAATTTGAATTAAGTGGCCTGTCTAAAGACAGTTTGAAATTATTGCGGCGCACAAGGCTAGATCGATGTAGAATTTCTGGAGTAGTGTTTAAGACAGAGACTTCAAGATTTCATAAATTGCTTGCAGTGATCCGGCACTACAAACAGCTGGGATATTTTATAATTAAAAAGATATGGAATTCGATGTTCTCTACAGGTTATTATTACCATTAATAGGCGTAGGTGTTGGGATTTTTTTGAAGGTAACAGATAGGTCTGATTTGGTTCGTATTAAAAAGCTCTGGATTATTTTTGTGGTTTCTAGTGTATTTGTCTTTTTTTTCAGATTATTTAAATACTTCGACAATTGACAATTATGCTGCAACTGACAAAATAAGAATAATAGAGCCCCCGCTAATTGACGGTTGTACCGTCAATAATCAAGGCTTGCTAAGCTCCCGCTCCTTGGAGTATATTATGACAATCCTGTTGTGGTGGGGCTTGTATACTGGCAAGAAGATTATGTATAGAGTAGCAAGCAAATTTCCCCGAACTTTATTAGCTTGAAGCATGCTTTTCAAACAGAAAATAGTCAGTTCTACAGGTGCCCTGATGCGGTCAATGTGTATCATTTTGTTTTGTTCGCTTTTAAGCATAAACACGAGTGCCCAAAAATATTTACCCGATTCGATCGCTCAAAAAGTGGAGGACTTTGCCCATTTTTTGCTTTTTCGCAATCACGATACTACCTACATCACGAGCTACGCGGATAATTTTGCACTAAAGCTAATTGCCAGCAATAAATTCAATTCTTTCAGAGTGTTGGATCATTCAACTGGCAGTTCTATAAAGTACCGCCCGGACAGGAAATTGAACCTCGGCGTCGGCGTGGCCTACAAATGGTTTGCCTTGGACCTGGTATTTAATTTTGGTATCGGCGAAGAAACAGAATTCGAAAACAAGGAAGCCTTTGATTTTCAGGCAACCGTCTTTGGCGGAAAGCATTATATATCCGGGGCATATCAATATTATTACGGTTACCAGATGTCTGGCCTCAATGGTGTACCTGATGATGCCATTCCGCCGGATAACATCCGGGGTGATATCCGCACAGCCTTCACGGCGCTGCAATACCTCTTTGCATATAATTATGACCGCTTTTCGCTAAAGGCGCCTTTTATTCAAAATGAAATCCAAAGAAAAAGTGCCGGTAGTGTCCTGTTAGGCGCCAAATTCCAACTTTTTACTATGGACGCAGACTCATCCATTATTCCATCCGGCTCCGAAATGTATTTCAATGAAAATGCCAACATAACCAGTGTGCTATCCTCTTCTTTCGGAGTTAGCGCAGGTTACATGTACACCTATGTCTTCAAAGAGCACTTTTATATTACTGCAAGCGCTATCCCTGGTATCGGTATTGAACTCGGCGACTATAAGACCACATACAAACAACCAATGGGAAACCGAATTATCATGAACCTGACTACCATGAACGCAATTGGTTATACTACAAAAAAGTATTTCTGCGGTGTGATGATGAACGGTGAATTAAACCGACTTTCCATTGTAAAAGATCTTGGTATGAGACAAACTTTTGGAAAATTTAAATTCCATATTGGATACCGTTTTGGATAACCAACGGTTCGAGTCTGCATGGAGAGTTCACTCAACTATTGCACGAATCTATATGTCCGGAAACTCCATGCCCTTGATTTCGGTAAGGTTGTCGATTTTTTAAGAAAGTTCAGCCACTGAATTACACTTTCATCGATAATCATTATATTCAAAACGGATTCTTTACCAAAACCAGAATTTCTCAGTTTTAAAACTTATAAAAACCCAGCGTTGTGAATACACTTCGATTATTCTTTATCATCTGTTGCATCGGCATACTACATACGACCAGTGGCCAGCAAATCTCAAAAAGCGAACTCATATTTCTCACCCCTGAATGGAAAGGTGAGCGATTCGAAGATGGCCGCCCGAAAGTCTCTGATGAATTGCTTCGCAGAATGAAATTAGTAACGCTGGAAGAAGCATGGGCGGTACTCAAAGGCGCCAATTTCAACCATCAGTACGCAGATGGCTGGATGTGCATCAATCCAGACAGCGTTCTGGTAGGCCGCGCTGTTACGGCGGTGTTTATGCCCGGCAGACCGGACGTTCACCGGGTGATTGATGAGAAAGGTCATACAAAAGACGGGCGTGTAAAATCACAGAACTCATGGCCAATCGACCTGTTGGTGAAAGGAGATGTTTATGTGGTGGATCAGTTTGGCGCCCATGTCGATGGCCCGACGATCGGCGACAACCTGGGCAATTCCATATATGCTAAGACCGGAAATGGTATAGTCTATAATGGCGCTATCCGCGATATTTCCGGATTGCAGGAACTCGGGTCATTCACCTCCTTTTTTAGAACATACCATCCTTCACATCACCTCAATAATCCAGATGGCGCACTCAACACCACGTTGGTTGGCATTAACACTCCCACGCGCATCGGTGACGCCATGGTGATGCCGGGCGACATAGTGCTTGGAAGGAATGGCGGCGTGATCTTCATTCCTCCTCATCTGGCAGAGCAGGTGGTGAAAACGTCTGAAGTTGTGCGCTTGCGCGATATGTTCGGCCATCAGCGCCTTCGCGAACAGAAATATACTCCCGGCCAGATCGATTCGCGCTGGTCTGATGATATTGAAAAAGATTTTTCACAATGGCTCAATGACCACATTGATGAATTGCCTGTCCCTAAAGAACAGATTCAGGAATTATTGAAAACAAGAACCTGGTAAACTAACTAACCTACTACCATGAAAAACCCTAACTCCCGTAGATCATTTATTGCTAAAGGCGCACTTGCCGGATTATTTGGCTCCGCTACTACACTTAGCTTTGGAAAACAACTTCAGGAATCTGTTGAAAACGTTGCCGTACAATCTAAGCCATCCGATTTGAAAATCACTGATATAAAATGTGGCTATATCCGGGATGGGCATAGTTTATTCGTGAAAATCCATACCAACCAGGGCATCTGGGGCTGCGGTGAAGGTGTCGATGCTACCCCTGGCACATATCACCTGGTGAAGATGTTCGGCCAGCGTTTGAAGGACAAGAATCCGCTGAATGTCCATCGACTTTTTGAAGACATCAGGAGGGCAGGTTTTTTTGAAGGCGCACAAGCCGGAATGTATATAGCGGTTTTGTCCGCCATTGAAAGCGCGTTGTGGGATCTTGCCGGCAAAGCCCTTGGACTTCCTGTTTATCAGTTATTAGGAGGAAAATTCAGGGACAAGATCCGGCTTTATATGGATACAGCGCTATATCAGGCCCGGTTACCGAAACCTGAAGACTTTGCAGAGAGTGCCCGCGAAGCGGTAAATATGGGTTTTACTGCCGTAAAGTTTGACCTTGACCAGGCCAATGATCCCGCTAAATACGACGCCTACAACTGGACTGCCAGCCCCGGAGAATTGCAACGGATGTATGATCAGATCGCGGCGGCGCGTGCGGAAGTAGGGCCTAACATTGACATTTGTGTTGACATGCACGGTAGGTATGACGCCATTACCGGCGAGCAGGTCGCCAAAATACTGGAACCTCTCAAGTTGATGTGGCTCGAAGAACCTATCCCCGCCGAAAACGCGGATGCTTATCGTAAAATCACCGAATCTACATCCACACCGATTTGTGCAGGTGAAAATCATTACCTCGCCCATGGGTTTAGGAAATTGCTCGAAACAGGAGCCGTGGATATTGTGATGCCCGACCTGCAAAAAGCCGGCGGACTGGGAGAAGGGCAACGCATTGCCAACCTGGCCAACCTGTATTATGTGCCCTTTGCGCCGCATATGGTGGCCTCATACCTTGGCGCTATGGCGTCGGCGCATTGTTGCGCCTCCGTTCCGAACTTCCTCATCCTGGAGTGGCAGATATATTTTCATAAAAACCCCATGTTCAAGGAAATCGTCGATTACGATCCATCAATGATCGTGGATGGGCATATAGTACTTTCCGAAAAGCCGGGTGTCGGCGTTGAAATCAATGAAGAAGGAATGAGGAAATACGCCCCGAAAGGCGTGCCGTTTTTTGAATGAAATGCTCCATAATTTCACCCAATTCTGATGGGTATATAGCATGGAGGTCCTGAATCGTATGCTAAAAAACCATCAGAGTCACTTACGTGAGACTCTGAAAGGAGAGACGGGTTGGAAATAGTTATCCAGATCAGCCCCAGGGTAAGATCACACCTTCTCCATCTCCTCCCTTACAAATTGCATAAGGCTTTTTATGTACTCTTTGGTAAAGTTGAAGGAGATTCCAGCCGCTTTGTAGATTTCGGGGATTGGCCGCGTAAAGCCAAGTTTCAGAGCAGCGAGGTAGCCAGCCAGACCTGCCTCCGGGTTTTCTTTATATCTTTTCCAAAGCGCCAGCGCGCCAAGCTGCGCAAAGCCATATTCGATGTAGTAAAACGGAACCTCATACAAATGCAACTGCTTCTGCCATAATAATTCCCGGTACTTTTCGAGTCCGCGCCAATTAGTGATGTTGTCAGAAAATTCCCGGTAAATCTCAAGCCATTTATCAATTCGTTGCTGCTCAGTATGACTGGGATTTTCATAAATCCAGTGCTGGAATTTATCGATGATGGCCACCCATGGCAGCGTTTCAATGATTTGCGATAAATGGTCTTTCTTAGCACGCCGGAGATCGTCCTTGTCTGGAAAGAATATATGCCAGAAATCCATGGAAATCAGTTCCATCGACATACTCGCCAATTCCGCCACTTCCGAGGGTGTGCTCTTGAAATCGCTCAGTTCCAGGTCGTGGGTGAGAAAGGAATGCACCGCATGGCCACCTTCGTGCATCATGGTTACCACATCGCGCAGTGTGCTGGTGGCATTCATAAAAATAAATGGTACGCCGGTTTCCGATAAAGGGTAATTATATCCGCCGGGTGCTTTGCCTTGCCTGGATTCCAGGTCCAGGTGCTCCATCTGCTGCATGGTTTGTAAACAATTCCCCAGGAATCCGTCAATCGTAGTGAAGCATTGGATGCTCTTTTCGATGAGTTCTTTTGAATTTTCAAAGGCTTTTAGTGCAGGCTTGCCGCTGGTGTCAACTGCTTTATCCCAAGGCCGTAAATCAGCCAGGCCCAATTTTTCCTTTCGCTGCGCGGCAAGATCATTGAGCATTGGTACCACTTCCTGCATCACGGATTCATGGAATTGAAAACAATCTGCCGGAGCATAATCAAACCGGCCCAATGCTTCAAACATATAATCGCGGAAATTCTCAAAACCGGCATTTCGCGCCACCTGGTGTCGAAGACCGATGAGTTTTGTGTAAAGCTCATGGAGCTTCTCATGATCAGTATATCGTCGCTCATTGATGCTGCGGTAGGCAAATTCTCTCTTCGTGCGATCTGGTGATTCGAGAATTGTTGCTGCTTGTTGCAGTGTCAGCGTTTTGCCGTCGATGGTCACCGTCATGGCTCCCGATATGGCGCCATAATCCCTTGATAAGTTCTGGATTTCAGTTTTCAGTGGTATATTCTCCTCGCGGAATAGCTTGAAGTCCGTTTCTATATTCCTGAAAAGAAGCTGAAATCCCGGCTCGGTGAGCCCCTTCCTGTATGGACATTGAATGACTTTTTCGTTGAGCTTGTGATTCAAAGGGGCGATTTTTGGCTCTATCTCGGTAATGAAAAAAGTATAAGCCTCCCGATAAACATTGTTGGAAGTATCGCATGTCATTCGGATGTATCGCCAGGCGCCATTTTCAGAAATGATCGCTTCGAGTTCGGAGCGCTGTTGCAGCCACTTTCTGAAACTTTCCACATCAGGAATAGCAGTTTCTAATAGCTGCATATAGTATGGTTCTATAACCTCCCATGATGAAGGCACAAAATCCTCTGACACAAACGTGCGTGGTTTTTTCATGACATGATAAGTTTTTATTGATATAAATAATGAATGATCAGCCCACCTCCACAACCACCCCCGGTCCCTTTGGTTTGCTCACGCAATTGAGAATATACCCTTTTTGCTTTTCATCAGCAGTGAGGCCTTCGTCATCTTCCATGACTACTTCACCTGCAACGAGTTTGCCGCGACAGGCGGTACATAGTCCGCTCTGGCAGGAAAAAGGAAAGTCAATTCCCTGGTCCAACGCCGCTTCGAGAATGGTTTTTTTAGCCGGAACCTCTACTTCGTAAGTCTGGCCGTCGAGCAATACCTCAACAATATGAGCCTGTGCCGGAGCCTGCGCAACTGTGTCGTGCTTTGGCTTTGTCTCACCTGAATAGAAGCTTTCCTTATGAATCCTTTCTTCCGGGATATGCAAAGCAGTAAATGCGTCAAGTACCGAATGCATGAATCCAGCCGGGCCGCAAAGGAAATAATTGCAGTCAATGGGGTTGCCACCTGCCAACTCATCGATAAGTTGAGTAGCCAATGCTACATCAATTCTGCCTGATTTACCGGACCAACCGGTCCCTGGCCTTGATAGAATATGAATAATCGAAACCCGGTCCGCAAATTCCGTTTCGAGCTTTTTGAGTTCGTTGTTGAATATGATATTTTCCTCATCACGGTTTTGATAAACGAACTTCACCGAACTGCCAGGCTCCTTCCTTAGTACGGCCTTCAGTATAGAAAACACCGGGGTAATGCCGCTTCCTGCAGCAAACATGATGTACTGCTTTTTTGCGTTTTCATCCAGCAAAGGCACAAAATGCCCGATTGGTTCCATCACATCAAAAACATCGCCGGGGCGCATATGATCGTTCAGGTAGTTTGAAACCTTTCCCGCTTCCACTCTCTTCACAGTGATGGCCGGATATTCATCGGTAAATGGCGACGAAGACAATGAATATGAACGGCGTACTTCTTTATTATCGATAGGTAGAATAAGCGTAAGAAACTGACCAGGCTGGTAATGCAATGGCTTTTCGGGCTTTTCGAAGATCAGGGTGTTAGTATCGGCGGTTTCCCTTCTGACTTCCTTTACGGTCAGCTTAAAATATCGGTCAGAACCGGCAATTTTATTTTTATCTTTTTTCTTAAAAATCGAAAACATGGGAATGAGGCATTAATGGAAAATCATTGAATCAAAACTTATTTAAGCCGTTTTAAACCGGCGGCTCAAAGATAGAAAGAAAGTGTATGGCACGACATATAAATGATTTATTAAGCCGGTTTGTTACGAAAAAAATAGGGAGGTGTGTACCTTAGCAACTTGTTGTTTTAAAAAACGCATTTCATGGAATTGACGAGGCTTACAGCCATATCTCCGATCGATGGGCGGTACCGCAAACAGGTGGAGCATCTCGCCCGGTACTTTTCCGAATTCGGACTTATAAAATACCGCGTGCAGGTGGAGGTAGAGTATTTTATAGCGCTTTGCAAACTTCCATTGCCACAACTCCAGACCATGAAGCACTCCCTGTTTCAAGAGTTGAGAAATATCTATTTGTCGTTCTCAGAGCAGGATGCCGCTCGCGTTAAGGAAATAGAAAAGGTCACCAACCACGATGTGAAAGCGGTTGAATATTTCGTTAAAGAGGAATTCGAAAAACTTGGACTTTCGGCATACAAAGAGTTCATTCACTTCGGTCTTACAAGTCAGGATATTAATAATACCGCCATCCCCATGTCGTTGAAAGACGCCATGGTGGAGTTAAAATCGCTTTACGACCAGCTTGTGGAAGTGTTAAAGGAAAATTCCTCGACCTGGAAAGACATCCCGATGTTGGCCAAAACCCATGGCCAGCCAGCGTCGCCAACAACCCTCGGAAAGGAGATCGCGGTGTTTGTAGAGCGAATAGAGCGTCAGATGGAGCTGGTGTACAACGTTCCGGTTTCCGGAAAATTCGGTGGCGCTACCGGAAACCTCAACGCCCATATAGTGGCCTATCCCGACATCGACTGGAACGCCTTTGCCGATTTGTTTGTCGGGGAAGTGCTGGGATTATCGCGGAGTTATCCGACTACGCAAATAGAACATTACGACAACCTGGCCGCGCTTTGCCAGGGGTTGATCCGGATAAATAATATTCTTATCGACTTCAGCCGCGATGTTTGGCAATATATTTCGATGAATTATTTCCGTCAGCGGATCAATAAAGATGAAGTCGGCTCATCGGCCATGCCGCACAAAGTGAATCCCATCGACTTTGAAAATGCAGAGGGGAATCTCGGGGTTGCCAATGCGTTATTTGATCACCTGGCTATGAAGCTACCAATTTCCAGGCTTCAGCGTGACCTCACTGATAGTACAGTATTGCGCAATATTGGCGTTCCATTTTGCCACACTTTCATTGCGCTTCGTTCCTTGCTGAAAGGGATCAGCAAACTTGAACTCGATGAAACGACCATAGCCTACGATTTGAGTGAAAACTGGGCCGTAGTAGCGGAAGGAATCCAGACCATCCTGCGGCGGGAAGGTTATCCGAATCCCTATGAAGCTCTGAAGGACCTCACGAGGAATAATGAGAAAATCACCAGGGATACCATTCACCGGTTTATCGACAGGCTGCAACTCAGCGATTCGCTCAAAGACGAACTCCGGGCCATCACACCATTTAATTATACAGGCCTAAGACTGAAATAGCTGCCACTGAATCTTGGATTTTCAATGATAATTAGACATAAAGTTCATACCCGTCAGTAATGAAATTTCTCCATCCCGAATTTCTATTTGGTTTATTCACACTGGCGATTCCGATCATCATACACCTGTTCAATTTCAGAAAGGCAAAAGTCATCTATTTCTCCAGCACTCGATTTCTTGAAAATATCAATCAGGCTACGAGTAAAAAGCGGTTGCTGAAACACTATTTGGTGCTTGCCTCTCGCCTCTTGTTTCTTGCGTTTCTGGTTCTGGCTTTTGCCCAGCCGTACCTTCCCAGCGCTGAAAAAAACCCACAGGCCGAAACAGTATATATCTATCTGGACAATTCGGCAAGTATGACAAATATGGTGGATGAATCGACCACAGGCTTGAACCTGGGGAAGGATTATATAGACCGGATACTGAAATTATACCCGGCGAATACCTCCTACAAAGTGCTTACTAATGATTTTTTACCGTTTTCCAACACGCTGAAAAGTATGCGTGATGTGGAAGAAATGCTCACCCAACTCCACGAAAGTCCCTTAGCGCGAACCCTGCAAGAGGCCACTTCACGACTCGCATCCACTGGTCTGGATGCCTCCGTAGCGCAACACGATATCTTTGTCATCTCCGATTTCCAGCGCTCCACTTCAGGACAATTAGACGCGCTGCTTTTCGACTCACTGAGTACGGTTTTCATAAGTCCGGTATTGTACCCTGCGCATGGCAATGTATTTGTTGACTCAGTTTTTCTTTCCAGTCCGTATCTTATTGCCAGTGATAAAAATCAGATTCATGTAGTTCTTAGGAACGCCACCACCACAGATGCGGAAGACCTGCCGCTAAAACTATACGTCAATGAATTGCAGACGGTTAGTTCGGTGGTGAATGTCCCCGCCGGCAAAACCTATGAAATGGTTATCGAGATAACGTTCCCGCTTCTGGAAGTCAATAAATGCAGGATTAGCCTGGAGGATTATCCACTCGTGTTCGACAATGATTTTTATTTCACACTCAAAACTGAGAATCTCATTGAGATACTTGAAATAAATGCCTCGGGGGAGAAAACACCTGTACAACTGGTCTATGGAAATGAACAGCTTTTTTCGGTGACCGCACAGGCTGTTACCAATCTTGACTACAGCCTCATCAGACAGCACGACTTCGTTATCGTTAATGCCCTGGAAACAATCGATAATTCATTAAGCGCAGAATTGATGAATTTCCTTGATGGTGGTGGCACTATACTGCTGATTCCGGCAGTGCAATCTGACCTGGTATCTTACCAACTTTTTATACCAAACCTGCAACAGGTTACCGGTGACACTACCCTCACGGATCTGGCCCTGCCAAAGTTCGATGATCCCTTTTTCGCCAGCATGTTCGAAGAGCTAGACGAAAACATCCAAATGCCTAGGGCCAGGACCTTACTAAGTTGGTCCGGACAACAACAATCTTTACTGAACCTCCGCAATAACACTGGCTTTTTGGCGACATTTCAACGCAACGGAACGATACATGTACTTGCCTCTCCTCTCAATGAAAAATACACAAATTTCCATCGACATGCGCTGTTCTTACCGGTAATGTACCGACTGGCGACCCAGAGTAAAAAGGTTTTCGAAAAACTGTATTACCAGATCGATGAACCCCTGATCAGCCTCACGCTGGACAGCCTCAATAAGCAGGATATATATCGGTTGGTAGGCGGCATTCCAGAGCAGGAACTCATCCCCAACCAACGCATCAACGGTAACCGGCTACTGCTCGAAATGCCGGGAAATATCATCTCCCCAGGGTTTTATTCACTGGTACTAAACGGCCAAACCAAAGCCACCCTGGCCAGTAACCTGCCTAAGGCAGAATCTTACCCCACCCAATGGACCATGGATGAGATTACCGAAACATTCAAAGACGCTGAAAATGTGGTTTTATTTCAGGCAAAAGACGCTGACAATTTTTCAAATGAGGTTAAAAAAAATAAATTTGGTGTACCTTTATGGAAGTACGCCATCGTTCTGTCGCTGTTTTTTTTGCTGGCAGAAATACTCCTACTAAGACTTTTATGACATGAGCATACTCATTAAATCCGCACAGATTATCAGCCCGGGTTCACCCCATCACATGATGAAGCTGAATATCCTGATTTCAGATTCCGGCATCATCAAATACATCGGAAAAGATGCACCGGAAGCCGGAAAAGTTATCGCTTCACCAGGTCTTATGGCTTCCATTGGCTGGTTCGACATGCGGGCAAACTTCAACGACCCCGGGTACGAACAAAAGGAAGACCTGCAAAGTGGCCTCAGAACTGCGGCAGCTGGTGGGTTCACAGGAGTAGCAGTTCTTCCAAACACCAACCCATGTGTGGAGTCGAAAAATGAAGTCACCTACCTGAAAAGCCTGAATAACAGGAGTGTGACGCAGATTTATCCCCTAGGCGCCGTGACGAAAGGATGTAAAGGTGAAGACTTCACCGAAATGCTCGATATGTACAGCGCTGGCGCAGTGGCATTTACGGATGGTGAAAACCCAATCTGGAATACCGACATCTTGCTGAAAACATTGCAGTACCTCCAAAAATTTGAAGGATTGCTCATTAATCGCCCGGAAGATAAATACCTCACTGCCTTTGGTACCATGAACGAGGGTATCACCTCTACAATGCTGGGCCTGAAGGGTATGCCCGGAATCTCCGAAGAAATTATGGTGGCACGTGATCTCGAATTGTTGAAATACGCCGGAGGTCGGCTGCATTTTGCCAATATCTCCACTGCTCACTCACTCAAGCTCATTGCGCGCGCTAAAGACAAAGGCCTCGATGTAACCTGTGATGTGGCGATTTGCAACCTGATATTCGACGATACTGAGCTTTCAGGGTTTGACACCAATTATAAAGTGAACCCACCCTTGCGTAATAAGCGCGACCTTAAAGCATTGGAGCGGGGACTGGATTCTTCTGAAATAGATGTGATCGTTTCATCGCATACTCCCCAGGATGCTGAATCGAAAAATCTGGAATTTGATCACGCGGATTTTGGAATGCTGGGCCTTCAAACATTCTTACCACTTGTACTGCAAAAAGTATCGGAGGGAGGATTGGCTTCCCTGGTTCAAAAGTTCACCGTAAATCCAAGGAAAATCCTCCGGCTACCGATTCCTTTGATCAGTGAGGAAGAAAAGGCAGACATCACACTATTCGATCCTTCCATGAAATGGACCTATGACGCGAAGACAAACTATTCAAAATCCGTCAATTCTCCATTGCTCGGTAAACAATTGACCGGCGGTGTCATCGGCGTAATCAATAATGGAAAGACATACTTTAATGACTTTTCATAAACTGTTCGGGCGCAAGCCGACCATGTTATGATTAAATTTTCAATCCGTTTTTTTCTATGAGAAGCCCGGCCATAAAAAATCTCCTGATTCGTGTCGGCTTAATGTACGGCGCTATCGGCGGTGTTGTGGTGATCATCCTTATTCTGGGTTTACATTTTATGGGTCGTAACCCGCTTCTGGACATACGCATTGTCGATGTAGTTATACTGGCTGTGTTTCTTGTTTTCTCCATGCGCGAATTCCGTGAGAGGTATAACAGTGGAGCACTTCACTACTGGCAGGGAGTGAGTATCGGTATGATTACCTATGTTGTGACAGCACTTATTTCAGCCGCATTTATATTGGTGTTTGTGGAGTTTATAAAACCCGACGTATTGCAGGACTACGTGGGAAACCGGCTGGAACTTCTTGATCAAAATAAACAGCAACTTATCGACACGATAAATGCCGAAGCTTACGAAAAGGCGGTGGATGGCGTAAAAAAAACCACTGCTTCAGACCTGGCGCTGGATGATCTTTTGAAAAAATCTTTTATTGGTCTATTTTTAACCATCATAATTGCCGTGATATTGCGGAAAAAAACCAACTAATCGCTATTCAAATGGAAAACAAAACAACAGTATCTCAAATTGCCCTTAAGTATGGTCTTTACCTGGGCTTAGTATTTATTATCATCAGTATGATTATCGAGTTTATGAACCTCGATATGAAAACCCAGCAAAACCTCGGGTATATCAATTATGCAATAGCGCTGGTCGCTATCATATTAGCTCATAAGGCATTCAAAGAAAATGGCGACGGATTCATGACTATTGGTCAGGGATTGGGCATCGGCACGCTTGTCAGCCTTATCAGTGGTGTAATTTCTGCCATATTCACGTATGTGTATATCAAGTTCGTAGATGATTCCATTCTCGCGAAAATAAAGGATATGCAGATAGAAGAGATGGAAAAGCGCGGCATGAGCGATGCAGAAATTGAGCAAGCGATGAAGATAGCCGGTATGTTTACCAGCGCTGAAATGATGATTGTCTGGATTATTGTCGGCATGTTATTCGTTGGTTTCATTATTTCGCTTATCGTGTCGCTTTTCACTAAAAAAGTGAATCCCAATTTTGAATTATAATTAATGCCCGAAACCCTTGATATTTCTGTAATCGTTCCGGCCTACAACGAGGAGGAATCGCTCTGGGAACTGAACGATTGGATAAGCCGTGTGATGAAAACACACGGCTTATCTTATGAAATACTCCTGATCGACGATGGTAGCACAGATAGCACTTGGGAAAAAATTGTGGAATTGTCAGCCAGCAATCCGAATTGCAAGGGACTGCGCTTCAACCGAAATCATGGAAAATCAGCGGCTCTCCATACGGGATTTCAGCACGCCTCGGGCCGGGTCGTCATCACCATGGACGCTGACCTGCAGGACAGCCCTGATGAAATTCCCGCCTTATACAAGATGATTACGGAAGGCGGGTACGACCTCGTGTCGGGTTGGAAGAAAAAGCGCCACGATCCGCTGGGAAAAAGACTCCCATCAAAATTCTTCAACTTCGTAACCGGCAAAATTTCCGGCATCAAGCTACACGACTTCAACTGCGGATTGAAAGCTTACCGGAATGTCGTCGTGAAAAATATCGCCGTTTACGGAGAAATGCATCGGTACATACCGGTGATCTGCAAATGGCATGGATTCTCGAAAATCGGCGAAAAGGTGGTACAGCATCAGCCACGCAAATATGGCGTCACCAAGTTTGGTATGGAGCGTTTTGTCACAGGCTTCCTCGATCTCATCTCCGTGACATTCGTCTCCAAATTCCGCAAAAAACCCATGCATTTTTTTGGCTCTATGGGCACACTGTCCTTTTTAGCCGGGTTCTTTATCACCGCCTGGCTCATCGGGCAAAAGATTTGGAGTATTTACAGACATCAGCCATTCCGCGACATTGTTGAACAACCCTTGTTTTACCTCGCCCTCGTAGCTATAGTCCTGGGTGTGCAATTGTTCCTGGCAGGATTCCTCGCCGAAATGTTCGCTATGGCTAACGAACGGCAAGCCCGGTATTTACTCATCGACAAGGTTGGCATCTGACATTTCCATCATCATCCCGGTATTCAATCGCCCGGACGAATTGCGCGAACTGCTTCAAAGTCTTGCAGCGCAGACCGAAAAACATTTCGAAGTAATTATAGTGGAAGATGGCTCAACAGAAAGAAGTGACGCCATCATCACCTGGTTCGGCAACTCCCTGGATATTCGATACTTTTACAAGGAGAATTCGGGCCCGGGGTTATCACGCAACTATGGTTGTGAAAAAGCCAAAAGTGATTTTTTCGTGTTCCTGGACAGCGACTGTGTGCTTCCCGTGCATTACGTAAAAACGTTGAAAACCCATATCCCGGAAACTGATGCATTCGGGGGACCGGATAGATCGCTCCCTACCTTCAGTCCTGTGCAGAAAGCCATTAGCTATTCGATGACGTCCCCATTGACTACTGGTGGGATCAGGGGCGGTAAAGCATCGCTGGAAAAATTCCATCCGCGCAGTTTCAATATGGGTTTTTCGAGAAAAGTATTTGAAACCACCGGCGGATTTTCATCCATGCGCTTTGGGGAAGATGTGGACCTCAGCATCCGTATTTTTGATCATGGATTCAGGGCCATTCTCATTCCGGATTGCTATGTCTATCACAAGCGGCGGACGGACTTTAAAAAGTTTTTCAAACAGGTGTACAATTCCGGTATTGCACGGATCAACCTTTTTAAAAGGCATCCCAAGTCATTGAAAATAGTGCATTTTTTCCCTGCTGCATTTGTAGTTTATCAATTACTCACAATCCCTCATGCCATTTACCACCAGGACTCGCTGGTGCTCTGGCCAACGATCATATATTTGATGTCGATACTTTTGCACGCCGGTATCAGTGCGGGAAGTCTAAAACTTGGCCTGCTGTCAGTTGTTGCTTCCCTGGTTCAACTCACCGGTTATGGTTCAGGGTTTATTGTCGGGTTCGTCCGGAGAATAATTTTCCATCAACCGGAATTTCACGCGTGGAAGAAAAATTTCTATCAGTAAGCCTGCACTCAGGATTTCTCGCAGAAATAGATGATTTCCTCAGCGGGCAGAGCGTACCTTTTCCTCACATCCTCAGCAAGTGTTTGAAGGTAATTGTCATCCGTCACTTTGAAGCCAGCCTTTCGTAACCTATCGCCGTAGTCCTTGCCGTATTTGCGCTGGTGATCGTTCTGACCAAAAAGGCGCTCGCGCTCCCCTGGGTCGGTAACGGATCGGTCTTCTATGGTTTCCGAAAGCTCCATATAAACCGGCGACTGAATAATCGCCCACCCGCCATGATTCAACACACGATGGATCTCGCTCATGGCGAGAATGTCATCATCTACATGCTCCATCACATGGTTGCAGAATACAACATCAAAGGCATTGTCTTCAAAAGGAATTTTATGTACGTCCATTTTCACATCCGCAAGCGGTGACTCAAGGTCCGCTGTCATATACTGCAGATTCTCCATCTTCCTGAATTTTTCTATAAAGCACAACTCCGGGGCTATGTGGAGCAATTTGAGACGCGCATTGAAAAAATTGGTTTTCTCTTTCAGATAAAGCCACATCAGCCGATGTCGTTCCAGCGAAAGTGAACTGGGGCAAAGGGCATTTGGCCGAGATTCGATCCTTCCGTAAGGCATAAATTTGCGGTAGGTCCGGCCATCGATTGGGCACTGCACATTATTGCCCCTATAAAAAATAGCAAAGGCACGAAGTACGTAATGACTCACATACTGTATATATTTTCTGGGAATTTTCCTTAATACAAAACTAATAATGTACTTCATGCTGATGTCCCTGTTTTTTTAATCAAACCAGTAATGCACTTTTTGCCGTTAAACATTCAAATATAGGGGTTCATATAATCTAAACCTGTTCTTCCTTTGCCATTGAGGTTTTTTAGATTATAGATCAGAAATTCCTCAAATTCAGAACCTAACTTTGAAGATAAAAGCTAACTTATTGGTTTTTATATAGTTAACTCCTTAAATTGTTAAGGAATAAATACTTAATCACAATGAAAAAACAAGTAATATTTGGCCTGGTAGCTGTAGCTGTGGTTTTATCGGGATTCCTGTTCTACAATATGTCCAAAAAGACAGGCACATCTGATATAGTAATTCCAGTTGGGACCGGCAAGTTTATTGTCGACATTATTACCACCGGTGAATTGGAAGCCAAAAACTCTGTGAAAATTATGGGGCCTGCCGGGTTGCGGGAATTTCGCGTTTACCAGGTAAGCATTCAGGATATCGTTGACGAAGGTACCCTCGTTCAAAGGGGCGACTGGATAGCCACACTTGATCAATCCGATTTTAATACACGTCTTCAGGACAAGCAGATCGATCTGGAACAAAAGCAATCTGAATACGTTCAGGTTCAGCTTGATACCACGCTCCAGATGAGGCAATCGCGTGATGAACTTATCAACCTGGCTTATGCTGTAGATGAAATGCAGATAAAGCTGGACCAATCGAAGTTCGAGCCGCCAGCTACCATAAAACAAGCCGAAATAGACCTTGACAAGGCAATACGTGCACTTGACCAGGCAAAGCAGAACTATAAAATCAAGGCTGAACAAAATAAGGCCAAGATGGTTGACGTAGCTGCCGAACGCCGTAAAACCCAGAACGAATACGATGCCATGCAATCACTCGCCAAATCGTTTCAGATTATGGCCCCCGAGCCTGGAATGGTAGTTTATGCTAAAGGTTTTGACAACAAACCCATCAAGGCCGGATCACAGATCCACATGTGGGATCCCGTGGTAGCCACGCTGCCAGACCTCAGCATTATGCTTTCAAAAACTTATATCAATGAAGTGGATGTGCGACGTGTAAAGTCCGGGCAGAAAGTAGAAATCGGCCTGGACGCGTTTCCTGATAAAAGACTCTCTGGTGTCATAATCAGGGTGGCTAATGTAGGGGAACAAAGCCCCAATGCCGATGCCAAGGTATTTGAAGCAACCATCGAAATAGCCGGAACCGACCCATTGCTGCGACCCGCAATGACTACATCAAATAAAATCATTGTAAATCAGCTGGACTCAGCCATTTACGTTCCACTGGAGTGTCTTCACAGTAAAGATGATTCTATTACCTTCGTTTACAAACGCGCTGGAATTAAAGCTGTAAAACAGGAAGTTCAACTCGGTGAAACAAACAGCAATGAGGCGATAATTACCCTGGGACTTACTGCCAACGACAAAGTATATTTATCGATACCAGCCGGAAAAGACGATGCAGAAATAGCCCTGTTGCCGGAATTGGATGGAAAACGGCAGAGAAAAGAAGAAACCCAACAGGCTGAAGCGCCCAAGACCATGAAAATTACCTTGCCCGATGGTACCACCCGAGAGGTGACACCGGAACAAATGCAGCGGTTCAAGGACCGCCAGGGTCAGGGTGGACAAGCGCGACAAGGTGGTGCAGGTGGAAATGCTAATCGTCCTCAATAGTCAGACGAAATGGCAAAAATACCATTTATGACCGAACGAATGATGGCAAACTTTTACATTGCCATTGAAGCCGTCTTTGCCAACAAAATGCGCTCCATACTTACAGGGCTGGGGATTATCTTTGGCGTGGCGGCTGTAATCGCTATGCTGGCTATTGGTAATGGGGCACAGCAGGAAATCCTGGAGCAAATCAAACTTGTAGGCGTTAATAACATAGTCATTGAGCCGATCATTGAGCAGAAAGAAGAAAATCTATCCGAATCATCCGCTACCGGTATGGAGAAAAAGAAGTTTTCTCCCGGATTATCCCTAAAAGATGTAAAGGCGATCCAGGACGTAGTGCCATCGGTAGAAAAGATGAGTCCGGAAATAGTGCTGGAGACCTACATCATTAAAAATGGGGTGCGACGATCTGCAAAACTTGTTGGCGTAGAGCCGAGCTATTTTGATTTAACAAGCTTCAGGTTGGCTGAAGGCCGAATGTTTAATGAACAGCAGATCATAACCGGCGCCCCGGTTTGTATCATCGGTAAATCCATTAAGGCAAAGTTCTTCCCTACCGAAGACCCACTCGGCAAATCTATCAAATGTGGCCCCAACTGGCTCACCATCATTGGTGTGCTGGAGGAGCGCATTATTTCAGAATCCAGTATTGCCAAGCTCGGCATCAGGGATTTCAACATGGATGTGTACACACCTATCCGGTCGGTTCTGATCCGTTATGAAAATAGGGACCTTATCACCAAATCCATGCTGCAAGGCAATGAAAGTAATCGAAGTATGGGCAGAATGGTCATAATTGAGGATCAAGCGGAAGAGGAGGATAAAGCGCCGGTAAATTACCATCAGATCGATAAACTGGTTGTTCAGGTTGATGAAACCAATATGTTGAATCCGGTCGCCGAGATTATCTCCCGGGTGCTGGAAAGAAGGCATTATGAAGTGGTAGATTACCAGATTACCATTCCTGAGTTACTGTTGAAACAACAGCAGCGAACCAACCAGATTTTCAATTTTGTACTGGGAGCAATAGCCGGGATATCACTTTTAGTAGGAGGTATCGGCATTATGAATATTATGTTGGCTTCGGTTCTCGAGAGAATTAAAGAAATCGGCCTAAGGTTGTCGCTTGGCGCAAAGAAGCAGGATATCGTGACTCAATTTCTTTTTGAGGCCGTGATGATCTCTGTCAGTGGCGGACTCATCGGTATTGCGTTAGGGGTGTTGCTTGCTGTGCTCGTCGCCAAGTTCGCTGATATTCCCACAATAATCACATTTGCTTCAGTTTTACTTTCATTTGGCGTGGCCGCCACAGTGGGTCTTGTTTTTGGCATTACGCCGGCAAAACGCGCAGCCAGTCAGGATCCAATAACTTCATTACGATATGAATAAGAACACGTATTTATTCTTCATTATCACTTTTATCGGTTTCTTGTCTTATGGACAAAATGCACCTTCTGAGGTAAAAGTATATTCATTGCAAGAAACCATCAATATTGCACGGCAGCAATCCATTGCATCTAAACAGGCATCAACGACCCGGGAAAACAGATTTTGGCTGTTTCAATCCTACCGTTCCAACTATAAACCCCAGTTGGGTGTGGATGGCACTTTACCGGGGTACAACAGATCTTTTAGGGGTACACCACAAAATGACGGAACGGTCAAGTTTTTACCGGTTCAGCAAAACAGTTCCGATATCAACCTGAGGCTACAGCAGCCCATTGCCCCGACCGGAGCTACCATTTTTCTGAATTCCGGCATCGATCGCTTTGATAATTTTCTGGACAATGAAGACCTTGGTTTGACCAAGTACCACCAATATAGTGGAACGCCTCTGGAAATTGGCTTAGTACAGCCTCTCTTCCAATACAACAAACTGAAATGGGATAAAAAAATTGAACCCCTGCGATATGAAGAATCGCAGCGTGAATACTTCGAAAGCCTTGAAGAAATTTCCGTGAATACGACCAGAAGGTTCTTTGACCTGATGTTGGCACAGGTCAATCTGGAAATTGCACTGAAGAACGTCGCCAACAATGACACCATTTTCAAGATTGCAGAGGGTCGTTACAATCTTGGTAAGATTGCCGAGAACGAACTTTTACAGCTCGAGCTTCAATTAATGAATTCGCGGCAACAGGTAGCCCAGGCCAGGCTGGATATCGAGATCAGGAATCTGCGACTTAGAACATGGGTGGGACTAAACGATGTATCATCCATGCAACTATTGCTCCCTGAGGAAATTCCCGATTTTGATATAAGCGAACAAACAGCATTAACGTACGCCAAGGCAAACAGATCCGAACCGATATCCTTTGAGCGCCGGATGTTAGAGGCCAATTCAGCCATAGCACAAGCCAAAGGTGATGCCGGCCCACAAGCAGATTTATTTGCCCGTTTTGGATTGACAAACAGCACTTTTAGGGATGCACCGCTTTCAGACCTTTATGTTGACCCCAAAGATCAACAAATCGTACAAATGGGTTTTGAAATTCCGATTATGGACTGGGGAAGACGAAAATCCCGTCTGAAAACTGCTGAGGCAAATCAGAAGTTGGTAGAATATACGGTAGATCAGGACCTTATTACTTTTGATGAAGAAGTGTTGACACAGGTGCGTCAGATTGAAATGCTAAAAGACCAGGTGAAGATCACTCAATTGGCTGATGATATAGCACAACGGAGATATGATATTACCAAAAACAGGTACCTTATCGGCAAAATTGCGATCACCGATATGAATATCGCACTCACAGAAAAAGATGAGGCAAAGGCCCGGTATATCCAGTCACTGCAGGACTTCTGGACAGCATATTTCAATCTCAGAAGGCTGACTTTATACGATTTCGAAAACAACTTCCAAATCCTCAGCGACGAGCTATAATACCACCGGAAAAACGATTTTCATTCATAATTTAGTAATTTCGCCTCATTCGAATAAAAACCGGATGAGGCGAATTTTTATTGTGACAAGTTTTCTTTGTTGGATTTTTACAAACCCTTGGACTTCGGGCGCTTTTTGCCAGACTGCAGAAAAGGATTACTTCCCAACTCCGAATACTAAAATTGGCGCAACACCGGATGCAAAAAAGCAAGGCGAAAAAAAACCAACCATACGATACCTCATCACCAACGACACCAAAGAAACACTGGCAGGTAACTTATGCTTCGAAGAGGTGACCGCCGGTATGGGATTTCAATACATTGCCATACCCAAAGGCCAGCTATTGAACAAAAATGGATTCAGCCGATGGTGGCATAATGCCGGTGTAAAATTTATGCTCACACTGAAAAACGGCCCGTTCTGGAAATCCAAAGTAAATCGGAAGTTTAAAGAATGCAGATTCGGCTCCGGCGATTATGTGGGCTGATTAATCGCGAAGGATATTGGTAATAAAGGTGGATTTCATGGCCAACCACAACAGGAACAGGACGATGGCCCACTTCAGATAAACCGGATAGTAATCAGTCGTATCTTTGAAACGCGTCTCTTTGATCTCCGCTTTTTCGTACGTATCGATCAGTTTGAAAATATCCTCCAAGGCCTTATTGTCCGATGCTCTGAAAAAACTCCCCTGGCCAATCTCTGCAATTCGTCGCAGTGTAGTTTCGTCCATGGTATTTTCCTGGTAAACCGTGCGACCAAAAACATCCTGACCAACCGGCACCGCGCCCTCCTTGCCTATTCCTATGGTATAGATTTTTATGTCAAAGGCATGCGCTAATTCAGCGGCTGTAATGGGATCAAGATTTCCAGCTGTGTTATCGCCATCACTCAGGAGAATGATCACTTTGGATTTAGTGTCAGATTCCCGCATTCGGTTTGTACCGACAGCAAGCGCACTACCGATAGCGGTTCCGGACGCCTCTATCTGGTCAAAGGTGATGCCATCGATGTATTCAAAAAGCAATTTGTAATCCGTAGTAAGCGGCGATAGCGAATAGGCATCACCGGAAAAAATGACCACTCCAATCCGGTCCTGAAATCTGCCACCTATAAAATCTTTTGCCACCTTTTTGGCAGCTTCAAGACGGTTTGGTCTGAAATCCTCGATCGTCATGGATCTTGAAATATCAACGAGCAACATGATATCAATCCCTTCTGTCCATTGGTCCACCTTTTCATTGCTGGTCTGCGGGCGAGCAAGGGCGAGTATAAGCAGGATGAGCACCAAAGCAAGAATGCTTTCCGGAATAAACCTCAGCAGACTGGTGGTGTCTGATTTCAGTTTAGCTTCAGGCAATGCGATCGTGAGTTTTTGCTTCATCCGCAGACCGATGAACCATCGGATAAGATAAACGATGATGATACCTGGCAGCAACAAGAGAACAAACGGGTACTCCCAGGCATACTGCCTGAACGTATCAGGAGAGAACCAAAAAAGCGAAAACCACTGGCTGACTTCTGGCATATTAGTTTCCGTTTTGGATTGATTGAACCTTCTTTTCAAAAATATCAGTAGCGAACTTCATGAGTTGATCAAAACACGCAAAAAGGTCATGTCCGCGCTCGCCGCCGTAAATAACGCGGTCCAGTTTTCGAAGGTTGTCCCTTAGTGTATCGTCAGGATGTAGTACCAGGATTTCCCGTGTTGTGAGCTTGGAAATGGGCTTCCGTTCCAGGCGCTCAATATATTTTTTCCATTCCGCCAATACATGTTCGGGTGTTGTGTTGGGATTATTCGACGAAACGTCCCGCATCATATTAAAAAAGCGTTGGGCAAACTTGTCATGGGCCTTCCGGAGTCTGTGGATTTTCCATGCTTTTATTAACCTTTTTCCAAAGAACAAAGCCACGGTGAGAGATATAAAAAACAGGATCCCCAATGCGATGAACAGGTATGGGTAATTGAACGCCTTACGAATCGCGACCATGGAAATATTGGATTTTGGCTCCATGTTTTGTGGCATTTCTTTTATTACCCTTTCCAAACGTATGGAATCAGGATTGGAGAAATAGACCACGCTATCACTATCCTTGATCACATAAACCGGCAGTTGCAGGTATTGGATGGAATCGATTTCAAATGTTGAAAGCAGATAAACGACGCTGTCCACACTATAGAGTCCGCTGGTCCGTGTTGGAAAGTATCGGCGGCTGTTGTATTCAAAAGGCGAGAAATCTGCGAGGCTATCCGGGAACAGCACCGTGAGCGTTTTCTGATATTTGAGACTGAGTGAAAATGTAACTTCCTCCCCAACCTTCAATGTGTCCTTGCCAAATGAACCGAAAGGCTCTATAGTCTGAGCCGCCAGCGCGCCGGATATGAGTATGCACAGGGATGAAAAGTAAATAATCTTTCTAAGCAATTTTCCTCGATTTATTCCTTACCCTGAACAATTTTATAAGTTTTGGCACATAGTCCTCATCAGTGTATATATTCACATAGTTGGCCTGATGCTTCCGGCAGAAAATCTCCATTCTGGAAGCATTCCCTTCAAATGTTTCCTTAAGCCCGCGCCGGAACTGCGGTGAACTGGTATTGGTCCAGATGGTCTTTTTCGATTCTTTATCCAGCAAGGGTACTATGCCCAGTCGGGGTAGCTGTGTCTCGCGCTTATCGCTGATGTGGATTACCACCAGATCGTGCCTGGAAGCCATTGCCCGCAGGTTGTGTTCGTAGCCATCATCGATGAAATCGGAAATCATGATGACAACACTTTTTCGCTTTATAAGATTCAGTGCGTAGAGAATTGTTTTCGCGATGTCGGTCTTCAGCGACTTTGGCTTCAGGCTGAATAGCTCTGTTATCAAGCGGAAGGCGTGTTTATCACCTTTACCCGGTTTCACGTATTTCTCCTTCATATCGGAAAAACAGATAAGACCTACCTGGCTTTGCTGCTCAACGGCTGAAAGTGACAGAACTCCGCAAATTTCCCTGGCAATGTCGATTTTTTGCTGGCCGGGATTGCCAATATCCTGAGAAGCGCTCACATCAAGGATGAAAAACACGAGTTGTTCCTTTTCTTCCTTGTATGTCTTCACAAACGTACCGTGGCCTTTAGCAGAAACATTCCAGTTGATCGACCGGACATCATCACCATACTGGTAGGCGCGTACATCGTCGAATTCAAGCCCTGAACCCTTGAACACCGAGTGGAAATCGCCTTGCATCTGATTGTTGATGGCCTTGCGGATCTGGATTTGATAATTTCTCAGCTTCTTTACCAGCGCCCTCATTAGCAAATTCTTTGGCTTTAAAATTAGAACTAATTTGAGTATTTTTCACCCGTGAAAAAGCTTTTTTTAACACTCTGCGTCGCCCTGCTACTGTCATGCACAAAGCAAGACGACCGTCCACCTCCCGGATTGTATGACACTCAGCAAATTGCAGCATTCCTCAAGGACCTGTATATTCTTGAAATGAAAGTGAAGGAACTCCGACTGACTGACGACTCCACTAAAAAGGTATTTGCCTACTATGAGCAACAACTGTATAATAAGCACAATATGTCTGATTCAGTATATCGCGAGAGCTTCAAATACTATATCGACGACATCAAAGGGCTGTCTAAAATCTATGAAATCATCGCCGACTCGCTCAGCCTGGAGGAACGCATAGAAACCATAAAAGACAGCACCCAAACCGAAAACGAGGCCCAGCAAGAGTGAGTCCATGCTTTACCCCTCCGATATAGAACTAAAGCTGGGTTTTGATAAGATCAGGGAATGGCTGGGAGATCATTGTTCAGGCGCCTATGGCCGCCGCAATGTGGATAATATCCGCTATTCGGCCAACGGCGACATCATCATGAAACTCTGCCGGCAAACAGAGGAACTCATGAACATGATCGCGGCTGGAGAATCCCTGCCATCGCTTGGTTACCCCGACATCGATGAAATTCTTCAAAAATTGGCTGTCGAGCGCATGTTCCTGGAAATGCAGGAAATGGCCGACATGCTGGTATCCCTGAAAATCCAGCATAGCTGGCAACAATTTTTAAAAGCCAAAAAAGAGGAATACACTGAAACCGCCGCGCTGATTTCATGGCTTCAGACTGATCCTGCACTCATCAAAAAAATCGAGGCCTGTGTGGATGAGCAGGGTAATATTCGCGACAATGCGTCGCCGGAACTCCGCAAAATCCGGATCGAAATTCAGCAGAAAGAGCAATTGGCACGAAAAACACTCGATCGCGTCATTCGCGACATCAGCAAATCCGATATGTCGCCGGAGGACAGCTCGCTCACCATCCGCAACGGGCGACTGGTGATTCCTGTAAAATCAGAATTCAAGCGGTCGGTAAAAGGATTCATCCATGACGCCTCTGCTTCGGGCAATATTATTTTTATTGAACCGGCTGAAGTCCTGGAGATAAACAACGACCTGAAGGAACTGTCGTACAGCGAGAAACGCGAGATCATCCGCATCCTCACCACGCTCACCAACAGCCTTCGTCTCCAGTGCGAACAGATCGCCTCGGGAACAAAGTTCCTGGGTATTATCGATCTTATTAAAGCAAAAGCTAAGTTATCCCTTCAGTTTGATGCGCTGGTCCCAGAGCTCAATACGCATGGCGTAGTCACCTGGATAGGTGCGCGCAACCCGGTGCTGCAAAAAGCGCTCGAAATCCATGGGAAAAAAATCATTCCGCTGCAATTGCACCTGGACAGACAAAAACATATTCTCATCATATCCGGTCCGAATGCTGGTGGTAAATCGGTTTGTCTGAAAACCGCAGGACTGTTGCAATACATGTTCCAGTGTGGATTGCCGGTGCCTACGCTTGAAGGTAGCACTACCACCATTTTTAAGGATTTATTCATCGGCATTGGCGACGAGCAGTCCATCGAAGATGATCTGAGCACCTATTCCTCGCATCTGAAATCGATGAATTTCCTGTTGAAAAATGCCTCCCGGAATATGTACTTTCTCATCGACGAGCTCGGCTCAGGTACTGACCCGCAGTTTGGCGGCGCCATCGCAGAGGCCATGCTCGAACACCTGGTGGGTTCCGGCGCTATGGGTGTGATCACCACGCATTACAATAACCTGAAAAAGATGGCTGAACACCATAAAGGCATCGTCAACGGGCGGATGCGCTTCGATGTGCAAAAGCTGGAACCATTGTATATGCTGGAGATCGGGAAACCCGGCAGTTCATTTGCCCTGGAGATCGCAGGTAAAATCGGTATTTCGAAAGATATCCTTCAAAAAGCCAGGGAGAAGGCTGGCAGCGATGCAGTTTCCATGGAAAAGCTGCTCAGTGAACTGGAAGAGGAAAAACGGCATTTCGAAACACAATCAAAGTTATTGAAGGATAACAATGACAAGCTCGAAAAATCAACGGCAGAGTATCAGCTTCTGAAATCCGAAATCGACGAGAAAAAACGGGAGATCATCAACGAAGCCCGGCTCGAAGCGAAAACATTGCTCCAGGAAACCAACCAGCGCATTGAAACCCTGATCAGGGAAATCAAGGAAAACAAGGCCGCAAAAGAACCAACGCGCCAGCTTCGGGAAGAACTGCGCCAATTCGAAGAAAAAATAATTGTTGAAAAACCACGGCGTAAAAAAGAAACGGTAAAAGTAATCGAAGGGCCCATTCAAACCGGCGATTCGGTGCGCATCAAGGGTCAGACGGCCATTGGTGAAGTGCAGGCCATTACGAAAAATGACGCAGAGATCATGTTTGGTGGCCTTGTTTCAAAAACAAAACTGAACCGCCTCGAAAAGGTGACAAAGAGCGAAGCCAAAAAAGCCGAAAAGGAAAACTATGTCGCTGTGAAAGGCATTGATATGGTGGAGCGCCGGGCGAATTTCAACCAGGACCTCGACGTGCGGGGTAAACGCGCCGAAGAAGCGCTCAAGGAACTGGAACGGTTTCTCGACAACGCCCTCTTATTTGGCACGCATGAAGTGCGCATCATCCATGGCAAGGGCGACGGCATCCTGCGAACCGTAATGCGGGAGGTACTTAAGACCAGGAAGGAAATAAAGCATTACCACGACGATCATGCCGACCGCGGTGGCGCCGGAATCACCGTGGTGGAGTTGAAGTAATACACCGGTCCGACTGCTTCCAAAACTGGCGCAAGTCTGCGACTTGTGACTAAAAATGAAAAGCAGGAACTGCGTTCCGGCATACACCGCCATTCCGCCGGACCGCTTGGAGATACTGCACTCCATCAGAGTCTCCTTTGAACCCCATCAGAGTCTCCTGAAAGGGACTCTGATGATTGATTCCCCAACTTCTTTCAGGCCGCTTGGAGATACAGCTATTCTGAAGTAGATTAAGGTTCAAATCGACGTTATTCCAGGAAAAGTAGAAGATGGCGATTTGTATTTCAACCCCCATGAGAAAGTAAAAAAATGATTTGGTTAAAATGGAAATCAAATGAGCAACATTAAACTCTTCGAATCCAAAAAAGTCCGCACTCACTGGGATGAGGAAAAAGAAAAATGGTATTTCTCTGTTATTGATGTTATAGAGATTCTAACAGGAAGCAGTATCCCAAAGAGATATTGGAGTGACTTGAAAAAGAAATTGACTATGGAAGGTAGTGAAGTGTACGAGAAAATCGTACGGTTGAAATTACAAGCAGAGGATGGCAAAATGCGCGAAACAGATGTTGCAGATACCGAAACTCTTCTCCGTCTTATTCAATCCATTCCTTCGCCCAAGGCAGAACCCTTTAAACAATGGTTGGCTAAAGTGGGCTATGAACGAATGCAGGAAATTCAAGATCCTGCAATGAGTTTAGACCGCGCAAGAGAAAATTGGCAAAAACTCGGCAGAAGTGAAAAGTGGATTCAGCAACGAATGACCGGGCAGGAAACCCGTAATAAACTAACCGACTATTGGAAAGAAAGTGGTGTTCAAAAATCGGATGAGTTTGCATTTTTAACCAACATTATTCATCAGGAGTGGACGGGCTTAACCGTGAAGAAACACAAGGATTTGAAAGGTTTGAAATCTCAAAACCTCCGGGACCACATGAGTGAGGCAGAATTAATTTTTACCGCTTTAGCAGAACTTTCAACCCGCCAAATTGCAGAAACTGAAAAGGCAAAAGGCGTAAAGAAAAATGCCTTAGCCGGTAAGAAAGGAGGTAAAATAGCAAAGGATGCAAGATTGGCGTTGGAACAAAAGACAGGCAAAAAGGTGATAACAGGTGAAAACTTCCTGCTACCAGCACCAGGCAAGAAAAAGTTAGATCGGTGAGATTGCTTATGAAATCATTTTCTTCGCTATTAGAGTCACCTGCAAGGGACTGTGATGATTCCTTAGAGTTCCCTACGGATAACTTGGAGGAGTAATAACATGAACTAGATTGGTAATACTATTTGAACGACCATCCTAATTTACTATTACATTAAAAGGGATTTCAACTGATTCCCAACTACCCTCAGCTTTATTAACAGGTATATGCTTTGCCATATCGGCGACAGAAACCACATAGAGTTTTTGCTTATCGTCCAGATGCCACAAATGGAAAATAAAATTGCGGCTACATTCAGGAGTCTCCCAGCTATCCGAAGTCTTGGCGCAGCGAAACTTCGGGCATTAGTACAAAGGACAGGAACTTCGCTCCGGAATACAAATTAATGACGTTTGCCCGGACTATGAGCAGCAGACCCAGGTGCCTCAATAAGATCAATCAATTCCAGTGGCAGTAAAAAATCCGTAATTCATTTACAGCATTAATTCACAAGACTTGTGCGGAAATGGTATATTGAAATCATATGTATCAAACCTATCTCTACCGATGAAAAATAAGATATTACTACACGGCGCTTCGACATTATTATTTTCCTTGCTCCTGAATTTTTCAGGCCTTGCTCAACAAGGCACCTTCGTTTATGGAGATCTTTTGCCAGATGCACCGGAACTGGCAGGCAGAGGTAAATATGCTGTTGGCGTGCAAACACTGGATTTATTGCACAAGAATCAAATTGATATCCTTAACTCCAAAAAAGACAGCGTTGTCAGGTACGATCGTCCGCTAAAGATCGAAGTTTGGTATCCGGCAGATTTACCTGGTGGCAGTGGTGATTTAGTGAGTTATGAAGACGTTATGGGTAATGCCGGTTCTCCCGATAGACCAATCATCCCTTTTACCTTTCCGGGTCGGGCCACCAGAAACGTGTCTCCACTCCATACCGACGGACCTTACCCATTAGTCATTGTTTCTCATGGATACACAGGCTCCCGATATCTGATGACCTACCTAACAGAGAACCTCGCCTCAAAAGGGTATGTCGTGGTATCGATTGACCATACTGAATCAACCTTTCGGGACGCTGCAGGATTTAACAGCACCCTACTGAACAGATCATTGGATGTGCTTTTTGTTCTCAACGAAATTGCCCGATTTGGAGAAGAAAAGGGCTCATTCTTGTCCGGGTTGGCAAACGTTAACATGACGGCGTTGATTGGATACTCCATGGGAGGATTTGGAGTCATCAATGTGGCCGGGGCAGGATACAGTACGGAGGCTGCAAAATTATTCAGTGCAATGTCTGGTGGTAGTACGGCATTAGAGGTGCGCGTTGTTGGAAATCAGGAATTCGAAGCTTCTTTAGATCCCAGAATCAAGGCAGTTGTCGCTTTTGCACCATGGGGGATGCAACGAGGTGTATGGAACGAAGAAGGCCTGGCAGGGATAAAAATTCCAACGTTGTTTGTCGCTGGAAGTGAGGATGATATTTCCGGGTTTGAAAAGGGCACAAAAGCCATTTTCGAAGGAGCTATAAATTCGGACAGATACCTGCTTACCTATCTCTATGCCCGGCACAACGTAGCGCCAAATCCACCACCGGCGGAATCTTTGCAACCGGGATTACATATCGATGAGTACCTGAGGTATGCTGATTCTGTCTGGGATTTGCGAAGAATCAACAACGTCAATCAACATTTTGTGACAGCATTTTTAGGAATGCACTTAAAAAACCAGGCCCTGTATGCTGAGTATTTAAATGCGGAGAAGGACAATAGAGGTAATTGGAAGGGTTTCAAACCCCGAACAACTGTTGGTCTGGAGCTGAATCACAAGTCGCCGGATTGATACTTTTGTAAATCCATGCCGTCGCTGGTACGTTTAGCGCAACTCCTCCTGCCTGCCGCAGGCAAGTGAAATCCGGCCCACACCGGACATATTCTATTCCACCTGAAAAAAAGTAAAATTTTACAAGCTATTGCCAGTTCCTGTATATAACAAGATATTGTTATAGCCAAATCTAATAAATCATAGTGCCGACAATGAAGGAGAATGAAATAAAGATATTTGAAGATAGAAAAGTTAGAACCTTATGGGATGCTGAACTGGAGAAATGGTTTTTTTCTATAGTTGATGTGGTAGCTATACTTACTGAAAGCCCCAATCCGAGAAAGAACTGGAGTGTTTTGAAAACCCGTTTCAAGGTTGAAGGAAGCCAGTTGGCTACAAACTGTAGTCAACTGAAAATTAAAACTTTTCCAAAGTTTCGAACTTTGGAAAAGTTGAAGATCTTGGTCATTACACATCCCAGATTTCCCGGAAACAACGACCATTTAATCACTGAACCAACAGAGGCTACTTACATCGCCGGTTTCAGTGTCTTAGTGAAATCCTTAGGTTTCCCCTCACTGTCCAGTAAATATACCTCATCAAACCCAGCGGCATTGAGTGCTTCGAATTGCGTGTTGGCATCGCCCGCCACTACATAGATCATTTTATTGGGGTCGATGTATTTTTCAGCCAGCGCCTTGTGTTGTTCCAGCGTCATGTTGCGGGTTATATCTTCCTCTTTGGTCAGGTAGCTTACGTCCCAATTGTATTTGCTCATGGTGCGCAACACTTCCATTTTTTCACCCAATGTCTCCATAGACCGTGCATTGGATTTGATGAGCGAATTTTTGGTAAATGTCAGATCTTCCTCGCTGATGCCCTGACGGTACTTTTCCATTTCCTCTTTAAAAATAGAAACCGATTCCAGCGTGGTGTTGGTGCGCACACTCGACGAAGCTGTGAATGGCGCCTTGTAGGGTGAATCACCGAATGAGGTTCTCGCTCCATAGGTATAGCCTTTTTCTTCACGAAGTATCATGTTTACGTTACCACTGAAAGAGCCACCGAGTTTATAATTCATCACAGTTGCAGCATGGAAATCCGGATCATCCCTCTTCAGGGCCAGGTATCCGATGTTGATGACCGACTGCTTGGCTTCCGGAAAATCGACGAAGTATAGGATTTTACCCTGGACTTCCTGGGGATATGGATATTCTGGTAATGCTATATCCGGGCCATTCCACTTAGCGCCCAGACTATTCAAAGCAGCCATGACTTCTTCCTGCGCTATGTTGCCCACGACATGAATCCTGGCCAGCGAAGGAGTGAAATAATTGGTGTAATAGGCCTTTACATCATCAATGCCAAGGGTTTCTACGGTTTGTGGTGTTCCCGAAACAGGAAGCCCGAGAATGTGCTGTTTCCCATAAACGTTACCATTGAAAATCTGCCCGGCCATATAGGCAGGATAAGATTGTTGGCGTTTCAGGTCATTGATGGTCATCGTCCTGATCCTGGCAAACTCCGCCTCATCCCAGCGAGGCTGAAGCATTATTTCCTCCACAATCGCCATGGTTTTTTCGAAGTTTCTGGAAAGCGAGCTTGCCCGGACATTGATCTGTGTGGTACCAGTGCTCATGTTGATATTGGAACCCAACAGGGCGATCTCTTCTTCCAACTCCTCCGGTGTTTTGGTCGCGGTTCCTTCCATCATAATATCGGTGACCAGGTTAGCTACACCATTTTTCTCAGGTGAATCAAAAAGATGTCCGCCGTCCAACACAAGGGAGAATTCAACCAATGGAAGTTCTTCATTTTTTATACCGTAAACCGTAATGCCATTTTCGAGTGTGGCGGCCCATGTCTGTGGAATATTGAGCCCCGGAGGTGTCGTCTCAGCGGGTTTTACCGACCTGTCGAACGCCGATGGGGTTTTTTCAATCGGTTTTTCTTCTGCTTCCGCAGCTTCAGCAACTTTAGCATCGGTGATGACCTCCTCAACTATTTGTGCTTTTTCCGAGCCAACTACAGCCAAGTCCAGCTTACCTTTTGGTACAAAACTCGTCACCACATAGGGTTTATCCTTGATGTATTTATTGTAAACCCTCCAAACGTCGTTGATGGTAACCGCGCGAATTTTTTCTATATCTTTTGTGACGAACCCCGGGTCTCCCGCGAAGGTATTGTACATACCCAGTTGGAAGGACTTATTGAGAATACTCTGCAAACCATTGTAAAAATCCGTTTCGAGACCGGCCTTCACCCGCTCAATATCCACTTCCGTAATACTGTCTGATTCGAATCGGGCAAATGACTCAAAAACCGCCTTTTCAATTTCATCCAAAGTTTTACCCTGGTTGGCGGAGATGGATATCCGGAATAATCCTGCCAGTTCCATGGCATCATTGTAAGCCCGGGTCCTGGAAGTCAGTTCTTTTTCCTTGATAAGCACTTTGTACATTGGTGACTTCTTGCCTTCAGAAAGCAGATTGGCAAGAAAATTCAGCGCGTAGGCATCATCACTGTACTGCTCAGCAGCAGGCCAAACCATAGTGAGTTGGGGGGTATTGGCGAAATTATCTTCATGATAAAGCTTTTTGGTCTCAGCAAGCGTCACATTCTGTACCTGAATGGGGGCCACTTCCTTCCCGGTTTTTATTTCACCGAAATACTTCTCGATCATCGCCTTGGCTTGTTCCGTTTCAAAATCTCCAGCTAAAACCAACGTCGCATTGTTGGTGCCGTAAAAGTTTTCATAAAACTCAATGACATCGGCTACGGTAGCGTTCTTCAAGTCCTGCATTTCACCGATCACCTGCCAGTTATAGGGATGGCCTTCCGGAAATATTGCTTTGTGAATGACATAATTCGTATGTCCGTAGGGATTGTTATCCACCCGCTGACGCTTCTCGTTGATTACCACGTCCTGTTGATTGGCAAAAGCCGCTTCCGTAATGGTGTTTTTCAGGAAACCCATCCTGTCGGATTCCAGCCAAATGATAGTTTCCAAAGCACTTTTAGGAACAACTTCATAGTAAATCGTTCCGTCCTGGAATGTTCCTCCATTTAACGTTCCACCTGCATCCTGTACAATTTTGAAAAACTGGTCCTGTGGTACATTTTCAGATTCCTGGAAGAGCATGTGCTCAAAAAGATGCGCGAAGCCTGTGCGTCCGGTTTTCTCACGGTTCGAACCGACATGATATACCACGGCCAGGGAGACAATAGGATCGGAATGATCCTTATGTAAGATTACCTGGAGGCCATTGGCCAGTGTGTACTTTTCGAAATCGATTTTTAAGGCGGCTTCGCCTCCGGATTTCCGGTCAGTGCAGGAAGTTATGAAAACTAAGTTCAACACTGCCAAAAGCAGTAGAATGGTATTTAATTTTTTCATTGATAGAGTCTATAATTTTTACAAATGAATATTTACAATAAAAAAAGATGGCGTATTTTTTAAAAATGAGGGAATGAAGGTAAGCAAACTAAATGTTTTGAACAATCATAATGAATATATATAACCCTTTAGCCTCATTCAGGCTTATGGAAAAATCACTATTTTTGACCGGCCTATCGTATAGCAGGCCAATTGGAATATGAAATTTATCCTCAACGATCAGATAATCGACCAGCAGAAAGCCATGATCCACGTGAGCGATCTGGCACTGCTCCGCGGTTATGGAATTTTCGACTTTTTTAGAACTGTCGGGCTCAAGCCCCTGTATTTTGACGATCATATCGATCGCTTTTATCAGTCGGCCTCCATGCTCCGGCTACCTTGTCCGGTGGATAAAAAGCGCCTGAAATCCATGATCCTGGAAATGCTTGTCATCAATGACGTGGCAAATTCTGGCGTGCGAATCGTCCTCACCGGCGGCGAATCTGCGACAGGATACAGCATTGGGATTCCGACGCTTTTTGTGATGAATGAGCCCATCGGGCCTTTGCCTGAACAGCATTTCACCCAGGGCATCAAACTCATAAGCCATGAATACCTGCGCGACCTGCCGGAGATAAAAACCATCAATTACATTGTCGGAATTTACATGCAACCCGATATCCAGGCAGCCGGAGCAGTGGATCTGCTCTACCACTGGCAGGGTAAAATTTCTGAGCTTACCAGAAGCAACTTTTTCATTGTCGACAAAGACAATACCATCGTTACTCCCGGCAGTGGCATACTTAAGGGCGTGAACCGAAAACACGTGATCAATTTGGCTTCACGACATTTCCGCGTTGTGGAGCGCGACCTGTTCATGGATGAACTTACCGGCGCCCGGGAGGCATTCATCACCGGAACCACTAAAAAAGTGATGCCTGTTTACCAAGTCGATGATATTATCATTGGTGGTGGCAAGCCCGGAACAGTAACGGAGGAACTTCAGTCACGCTATGAATCCTATCTTGAGGATTATATGAAAAATCACTCCTGAAAAGTTCATTTTATTTGTCGGTTCAGTGAAAATGAGAGTCTGCTGACAAAGCGATAGAATGGCTATTTAGTACCCCTGAGTATAGAGCGTAGGCCCGTCAAAACAGCGGGGGTGGGGTGGATATGCGCGGGGAAGCATTGTTTTGACAAGATTTTTCTTTGGTTCGTTTCTTTTCATCGATTGGAAAAGAAATGAACATGCCATGATCTATTTGATTCAGGAGCATGAATTTTCTGTAAAAGCGTTCCTACCTCATTTGAAAGTGCGCGAGTTTTTATTTACATCCGAAAAGAGTTATGCACTTCTCTCTGTAAAATCGCCCAATTAATATCACTTGTTTTGACCCAAATAATATTTTTGCAGTTACTCAGCAAGCCCTAATTAAAAGCTGTACAGCATCGGGATCAGAATAGAGGCAATTATCCAGAACAACATGTTAAGTCCTGAGCCGGTCTTAAGGAAATCGGTAAACTTGTACCCACCTGCGCCATATACCATGGTATTGGTCTGATAGCCAACAGGGGTCATGAAGCTGGCTGAAGCACCCAAAGTTACTGCCACAAGAAATGGTGTTGGCGATAGTCCGAGTTGGGCAGCCGTGGAGATAGCAATCGGCGCCAGTAGCGCTGCCGTAGCGTTATTGGACATGATTTCGGTGAAAAACGATGTGAGCAGATACAGTGCGGACACAATAGCTTCGGGGCCCAGAGAGCCGATGGAGTCGATGACGAAACTGGCAATGGTGAGAGAAAGTCCCGTTTTTTCCATAGCGGTGCCAAGACTCAATGATCCGGCTAAAAGCACAATGACTTTCCAGTCAACCACGTCGTACATTTCTTTCGCCGGAAGGCAGCGCGTAATCACCATGATGGCTGATGCGATGAGTGTTGCCCCAACCACATCGAGAATATCGAACGTGGAGAGCAGGATGACCCCCAGAAAACATAGTGCAACAATTGTAAAATTTATCCAGTTGATTGAGGCAGTTTTATGTTCCGTAATCAGAATAAAAGGTTGGTTTTGTTCCTGCTCCTCTTCGCGAAGCTTCTCAAGCCTGTTGTTCTTTATTTCCATGAGAATCACGTCACCGGCTTTCAGCGTGGTGTTCATCAGCCTGTCATGGATTATATCTTCACGATGCTTTATTGCCAGTGGTATGGCGCGATACCGTTGTCGGAAATTCACTTCTTTCATGGTTTTTCCCTCAAACCGCGAATTACTCGCGATGATGATTTCCACCAGTGAAGTATCACGTGAGCCAAAATGGTGATCGCTGATTTTCAGCGTTGGGCGAACGTCGATTTGCAACTTGTTTTTCAATTTCTGCAGCCGCTCCACATTGCAGCGAACCTTCAGAATGTCTCCTGGTTTCAGAATAAAATCACCTGCCGGAAGCGATTGAATTTCGCCGTCCCTCTGCACCTGTATTATATCCAGGTTGTAATCAGTAACGAGAGGGGCGTCGATGATCGCTTTATATGCTGACCTTGAATTTTCTAGCAATTCTATTTCAGTAATATACTCCCGCAAGTGGTATTGTCCGCCATTTTTTTTTGCTTCCCTGTCTGGCAGCAGCTTCCAACCAATAGTAATCATATAGATCGTTCCGACTCCCAGAATTACCAACCCAATCGGCGCCAGTGTAAACATATCAAACCCGGCTACTCCTGCATTAGTGGCAATACCATCCACCAGAATGTTTGTAGAGGTACCTATGAGCGTAGTCGTGCCTCCGAATATGGCGGCATAGGAAACCGGTATCAACAGTTTGCTTGCCGGGATATTCAACTCACGCGCCATTTGTATGACGACAGGAATAAATATGGCAACGACTGGTGTATTATTGATAAATGCTGAAACAAGTGCAATGGTGAGGATCATCACTGCAAGGCCAAGCGATTTATTGATACGGAACATTTTGGAAAAAAAACTGCCGACCCGTCCGATGGCACCGGTTTTCAGTAAAGCTGCACTGAGTATAAACATAAAAAGTACCGTGACGGTGGCAGCATTGCTGAATCCCAGGATCGCCTCCCTCGGTGACAGTATCCCGGTAACCATCAGCGCTCCCATGATCAGAAGCGCCACTATATCCACCCGCACCCGCTCGCTGATAAACAGGCCCAGCGCGATGATAATGATTGCGGATAGAATAAGAGCGCTCATAGTTGGAAATTGATGGAGCGCAAATAAACGTAAATCTACTTAATACACCAAATTAGTAGAGTAATGGATTTATTAAACCGTCATTCCTGCGCAGGCAGGAATCTACGTTTTGGCGAACTGGTCTTAGACTGACGTTAAGACCAGTGCTGGATTTGTAATTGGGATCAGGAGAGCAATTGTATTACGCCGCTGCATTCATAAATACCTTAATCGATCAGTGCTGCAAGGGCTGCTCCTACAAGGCTCGATTGCGCTACTTCGGTGAACTCGTAATACCGTTGCTTTTCGCCCGACAGGTAAGCTGACAAGTTCTTTTCAAAAGTTTCGCGGAAGGAATACAATTTGTAAAAAGTGGTGCCTTCTACCGTGAGCAGGATTGGCGAGGCTTTCGATTTACCCTTACCGGTTTTCAGGATCACAGCCGCGATGTTCGCTGCCACCAGTGTAGCGGCTCGCCTGATCAGTGCATCGATGATTTCTATTGCAATGGCTTCATCTTTATTATCGGTCAGAGACTGTTTCAACAGTCCATTTATATGGTTACCATGCCTGTAGTTGTTCAGCGCTTCGGTACTAAGATCTGTCATAGCTAACAGCCTGTCGGCGGTATCCTGACCAAATAATCCTTCACGGGCGGCTGTTTTCAGCGCCATAAGACAGAGGCCGCCAAAGTATCCGCCCGCAAACATCTTCTCGAAAGAGTACTGACCTGGATTGGTCGTCGTATTATCGAATGCGATATCGATATCGGCACGCGGGGCTTTACTGAAGTTGCCCGATTCTATGTTGATGATCTGGCTTTTTGATGCGTTCAGTCCTGGTGTTTTGGTAATATTTGCGTTGCTTTCAATGTAGCAGGTATTAGTGCCTGTGCCGAGGATGAAGCCAATAAAGGAATCATACGATTTGCCAAACGCTCCCGACTTCCCGGCCAGAAGGGTGGCTACGGTATCGTTCAGCAGCACGATCGGTTTGGTGGGCATTCCGAGGGTTTGAAGTAAGCTGGCGCCGATCAGTTCACCGACCACCTCAGGGGCTTGTACTTCCTTGCAAAACTGGAGAAGGCGGCCATCCTTGCTTGGCAGTATTTCTGTGGGGTAGGAAAAACAAAACCCGATCCGGTCTGCCCTTGCCGCCTGCGTACTGATGTACCCGGCTATGATTTTGAAAAATTCCTTTTTGGAGACTTCGCCATCGATTCCCGGCATACGGAAATTCTGAGTCCCTGTAACCTCCAGCTTTCCATCTTTATCGAATTGTACGGACGCCACGCGAAAATTGGTGCCCCCAGCATCGATGGCGAGTACGGGCAGTTCTTTGGCAAATTCGTTGTCCGCTTCAATATAGGTGGGGATCATGCGGAGTGAGCCCTGCTTGCCCTGCAACCCGTTTGACATCTCGACATGGAAATCGTCCACTATTTTTTGGATGGAAATGTCAGAAGCCTGAAGCTTATGTTTTTGAAGGAATTGCTGTACGTTTGTCATTTTACATTTTTTTAGTTAAAAATATCTATCGTTGATTTATAAAAGTATTAATGTCATGCCCTTACTGGCGAAAGTCTGCGACTTGTGCCATTCAATGAATAGTAAGGTCTGCGACCTGGTTTTAGATTGTCTTTATCCAATTTAATTCTACTTCAATCCCAGCCTTGGTGTGAGCGGACACGAGCCAAGGGTGAGGTTTCTCATCAATTATTTCATTTCAATGGTCCGAGTTTCAAACTCTGCTTATCATTCCCAGGCACAAGTCGCAGACTTGCGCCGTAAGGGGGTGACGTTAGGACCAGTTTGAGACTAAAGCGTGTTTTAAATCTTGAATAGCCTTGTCGGTTTTCTCTAGTATAATTTTAAAATCAGCCTTTTTTCTAAACTCTTCTTCACCATCAAAATTAGGAACATTTGCCCACTCATTAGCTGCATTATTCAATACTTGCAATGCATGTATTCGCTCTTCGTGGCTTTCATCTGCAAAGAATTGGTCATAATTCATTATATACAATGCATAATGATTTTCCCTAATCCATTCTAAGTCATTAAGACATTCATCTAAAGCATTGTAGTTGTAACCAAAATAATCTGGGAACTGAAATGCTCTGGATATTTCATCAAGGAAGGTTTTTATATTCTTCGATTTTAACCCATCTATAATGGCTATATAGTATCCCGGAATTTGGAGACTATCCAAACCACTCATTATTTCAATTTTCAACATTAGAATTTTGTGCATTTTTTATAGTGATCATTCGCATATTATCTACTTCATCTGGTCTTAGCGTCTCGCTAAGACACCCTATCATCCCTCAAAAACACCTCAATCTCCATCCTTCTTGGTGCCGATGGCTGAGCCCCCATGCGCGTCACGCTGATAGCAGCGGCGGCGCTGGCAAACTGCAGACTTTCTCTCAGTGATTTGCCCTCTACTAATGCTACCGCTAAAGCGCCACAAAATGTGTCACCGGCTGCAGTGGTGTCCACGGCCTCCACGCTGTACGCCGGCACCTGCACCTTTTCGCCTTTAGTCATCACGAAAGCGCCTTTGGAACCCAGGGTAATAATCACCTTCTCCACACCTTTAGCGATCAGACTTTTGGCAGCTTTCTCGGCATCCTGCTCATTTTCCACCTGCATTTGTGCCAAAAACCCAGCCTCCACCTCATTCAGCACTAATATGTTCACTTTTGGAATATAGGACAGGTCGAACTTGCGTGCCGGGGCGAAGTTGAACATGACGGGAATGCCCCGCTTGTTGGCCAGGTCGATAACGTGCACAATGGATTCTTCGAGGATTTCATACTGCATCACGATCATGGCAGCGTCCTTTATCGCTGCTATCGCTTTATCGATTTTTTTGGGTGTCAGTTTGTAGTTGGCCCCGGGAGCTACAGAGAGGTAGTTGTTGCCCGCATCGCCGATCATGATGAGTGCGTGGCCGCTGGCTATTCCTTTTTCATGAAATACCCAGGTGGTGTCGATACCGTCGTTTTTATAGTTCTGAACCATTTGAGGGGTGTAGGCATCTTCGCCCACGCAATTCACAAAAGCCACATTACCGCAGGCACGTGCTGCCGCCACCGCCTGGTTGGCACCCTTGCCGCCATAGACCTGAAAGAATGTGGCATCGGTCACGGTTTCGCCTTTTTCAGGCAAGTGATCCATTTTCATCAGGAGGTCCACATTGGAACTGCCGATAACGACTATT
Source organism: Cyclobacteriaceae bacterium (assembly GCA_041750735.1). Taxonomy (GTDB): domain Bacteria; phylum Bacteroidota; class Bacteroidia; order Cytophagales; family Cyclobacteriaceae; genus JAAUQL01. The sequence continues at coordinate 8,599 of JBGSYX010000609.1, read as the reverse complement.
TTATTTTTATTCATATGCTCTATTTTTTACCGTCATTCCTGCGAAATCAGGAATCTTATTAGCACGTAATTAATTTTCAGATTCCTGGTCAAGCCAGGAATGACGGGTAAAGATTCTTTTGATCCACTTTACTCTAATCTTGCAATCACTAACAAAGCTAAGCCTACAATAAACAGCGCGAACATGGCCGTCAGTAACTTGTTGGTGCTCTTAGGCGCTGCAGCAAATTCCTTCCACACAAAAACGCCCCATGCGGCTGAGATCATGGTTGCACCCTGGCCGAGTCCGTAAGAAATGGCAAATCCGGCTTTTTCCGAAGCCATCAGGTTAAACTCCATTGCTGCGCACCAGATGAGTCCTCCGAGTATGCCAACAAAATGGAGCTTGGGTGAACCAAGTTTGAAATAATCCGAGTAGGATACGGCTTTTCCTGAAACCGGCTTGTACATAAACCATGTATTGAATATGAAACTGGACAGGAAAATTCCAACTGTGAAAACAAACATCGCGGAATACGGAGTGAGAAGTCCCACTTCCGGTGTAGCGAAACTGGTCGCCATGGATGCGGCGACAAAGCGGTAGAAAAAACCCATAAGTATGCCGGAAATGATGGAGATGATAATCCCCTTCTTCTGATCGCCTTTTTTATCCTGCGGCATCGTTTTATACGCCGCGGCGTCAACCAATATGGCTGATACCACCAAACCGACTCCGACAAAAAGGAGCACCGGATCGCCCACAGGAGTTGCGATATAATTCACCACTACTCCGATGGCGAGGGCCAATCCCACTGCAATAGGAAATGCCACCGCCAGGCCGGCAATAGCCGTCGCGGCCACGATGAGAAGGTTCGATATATTGAAGATTACACCTCCGATAAATGCTGAGGTTAGCGCTGAGCTATCCGCCTGGGCCAGATCGTCCAGAAAACTGCGCCCTTCTGCTCCGTAACTACCAAATGTAAATCCGAATAAAAGTGTAGTTAGCACCAGGCCGATGGCATAGTCCCAGTAATACAATGGGAATTCCCATGTTTTTGGAGTCATTTTCAGGGTATTGGCCCATGAGCCCCAACCTAACATGGTGATGATGCAAAAAACAACGGCAAGGCCGTAGGAGTCGACGATGTACATAGTTTTGGATATTTAAATTTATGGCAATTCTTCTCTATTATCCGCGCATCTATTGCGGGGTCTGTCATCTATTGGCTAAGATATAAATGTTTCATTAAATTATACTCTTCTGGTCAATACGACCTATAAAGCCATACATACAGATTCCGGCATGGAGGCCGGGAATACTGTGTTACTTACCGAACCTCTTGATAGCTTCTTCCAGCATGGCGGTCGTGGCAGTAGCTCCACTGCGGGTGCAACCGGCTTCCTGTACGGCGATGAGTTGGTCGAGCGTGCGAACGCCACCTGCAGCCTTCACCTTTACCTTTGGACCTACGCTGGCTTTCATCAGCTTCAGGTTTTCGATGGTAGCGCCTTCATAGCTGAATTTACCATCAGCGCCTTTCACAAAACCGAAACCGCTTGACGTTTTCACATAATCCACCCCAACTTTTGTACAAATCTGACAGAGCTTCACGATGTCTTCTTTTTTCGTCACATAGTCCGTTTCAAATATCACCTTCACAATGGCTTTGTGTTTATGGCATGCCTTGGTAACAGCATCGATTTCTTTTTCGATGTAGGACCAGTCACCTTGCAGCGCTTTGCCGATGTTGATCACCATATCGATTTCTACTGCGCCTGCTTTGCAAGCTGTTTCAGCCTCGAATACTTTCACTTCGATGGCAGAGTTGCCGGCCGGAAAGCCAATCACGCAACCAACCAACACGTCTGACCCTTTTAATAATTCCACGGCAAGCGGAACAGCATAGGGTTTCACGCAGACGGAGGCAACATCGTACTTTAAAGCTACTTCACATTCTTTTCTCAGGTCGTCATCTGTCATCGTGGGATGAAGGATGGAGTGGTCGATCATTTTTGCTAATTCTCTGGTTTTTGACATTGTATTAATAGTTTATATTAAATATTCATTTTCCTTGGGTCATTGCTATGAATCGCCGACTTTTCAGCAATCTCTTGCTAAAGAACAGATCGTTTCTCCCGATAAATCGGGATCGCGATGACAGTTTAATTTTCTAAATCTGCTAAATCACCCTATTCAACCCAATCAAACCCGTCACCCAACCGGCGCTGTGCGGTATCCAGTCTTCATCCGTAAATGAGTTTGGCGCGTCGTTTTCCTTCTTCACCGGGATGTCGAATTTGAACTGCTCGCCATTGCTAAATCCATTACAAATCACTCCGCGGGTCTGGAACCATGTGCCTGCCCAGCGATCACCGATATGGCAGATCATACTCGCAGGAAGGGCCACTCCTTCCGGAATATCTGTACTGAATACCACGCAACCCAGTTTTACATTTTCATTTGTGATGCCACTATTCAATCCGGCGATCCATTGCAGGTTGCCATAAGCGATTTCTTTCAATTCCGAATCATTCAATAATTCTGAAAGCTCCAATGCCAATGCGGCTGTGTAGCCATAAATGGCATTGGATCCATGAAATGTGCCGCAGAACCAGATAGGTCCTTCATTTTCGAAAATGGCCAACGGAACAATTTTGAATGGATTAGCATTGCAGGCTGGCTTCAGGTAACCTTCGGCAAAATCTGTAAGCATCGCTCTCCATTTTGATGCGTCTTCATGGCCGGGCCATAGTTTCAGCATGTCAATGACCGGTACCAGGTAATTGGGATAGAAACCTCCGATATCAGCGCCGAATTCCACACCTTTTTCTCCGTATTTTATGCCATGCACCCAAGAGCTCTCGCTGTGTTTCATGCTGGAGAATTCCCTGAAATTTCCATAATACCCAAAAACGGCATCGCCTTTACTAATTTGCCGGGTCATTACCTGGCTGGTATAGTCCACGCAATACGCCAAAGACTCATCACTCCTATCCACTTTCCATTTTTCCAGTGAGGCCCAGCACATCATCAGCAAATCGCGGGTGAGCCATTCATCTTTTGGAATGAGCGTATCTGGTAGAAGCGCTCTCTGAATCAATTCATAGCCATGGATTCCCGATGGCTTTGCCGTGGTTGTAAGCCAATGAAACGCCTTGTCGGCAGATTCCTTATAGACCTGCTTCTTATCCGCCAATTTTTCCGGCAACAATTGCGATGCGCGGTAAAGCGCCACAGCAGCCTTATTGGCATCATTGAGAAGAACGTCGCTTTCATGACCGTGAAGGTCATGTGTAAATGCACCTTCAGGATTGCCCAACTCTTTTGCTTTTTTCTGGGTCATCACGAGGTAATCGCATCCGATGACGATTTGAGCATAAATCCTTTCCATAAATACCTCATCAAATTTGTCCGGTGATTTTTCCAGTAAATCCTCCAGGCTGATGATCATGCCACTCTGGGCGGGACTTTCTACCCAAAGTGACCCGGCATCTTGCCAACCGGCGCCAACCTTGGTGAAATGCCGCCGTCGTTCGAGCATATCGACCGATGACCATTCGATGGTGTTGTCCCATAAAATTCCCCTTTTCACCAATAAACCATTATCCTTATAGACAACCTCACCGCCATCTATAATTTCAATTGTGTACAGTCCTTCTGCTGTTGGTGATGAAAATTCAGCAATCCACCAGTTACTACCCCACAATTCTCCCCAGTATGTGCATGGGTTTTTTAAGGATTTTCCATTCTTGTCAGGGATAAGGTTGCAACTTGCTAAGTCTGATAGCATCTGCCTTTCCGGCAACCGAACTAAAATCCTGACCGGCAGATTTGGTTCATAACCAACCTGGGAAAAAAGCAGTCCGGTGATTCCAGTCATTGCAGATGGATTTCCTAAAAATTCCCTTACGGGTAATGGAAGATTTGAAGAAGGGGTGGTACATCCCGGAATAGCCGGTACGCCAAGAACTGCGGTGGAAGCCAGCGCCGATGTCTTCATAAAATTCCGTCTGGAAAAATGACTGCTTTTCTTCATGATCAATGTTTATAGGTGTTTCCGATCGGGTAATTTTCAGTATTACAATACAAGTAACTGTATATATGAAGGTCAGGCTTGCTGGTGGAAAATTTGAGCGATATGCGTAAAATTGGCGCACCAGGTTCAATCTTTAGCAAGGCAGCTATTTTTTCATCAGCATTCAGTGCTCTCAGTTCCTGCTCCGATCCGGTGATTTCAATAAGGTATTTTTGACTTAAGGTTTTGAAAAAAGAACCGTCAATAAAATCGGTATTTTCGAATCCTTTCAGTCGCATCCCGGAAAGCCAATCAATTTCCATCACCACAGGTGAGTCGCCCACACAGCGCAAGCGCTCAAAACTGATGCAGGGCGTCTTCAATTCGCTATCTGATGCGGGAAAAGGTAATTCCTCCGGCCATAGTTGCACCCTGGGCTTTTGCAGGAAAATAGTTTTTACATTTTCCCCAACAGCCTCAGAAAATCCTTTCACCGTAAGCAGACCAAGCGTTTGCCTGCGTTCCTTTACACGACTGCCTTTACCATGCTGCTTTTCAATAAAACCTTCCCGCAACAATTCATCGAGCGCCTTTCTCGCCGTAGTCCGGGTGATTGAATAGGTGGCGCAGAGCACATTTTCCGATGGCAAAAAGGAATCCACTCCATATTGTCCTTGCTGGATGCGAGACTTGAGTATATTGTAAATCTGGCTGTAGCGCGTTTGTCGCATTGTACTTCAGTTCCTGATGCAAATATAAAAAAGATACTTGTACGTACAAGTTAAATTATTAATTTAGGGGACAAATGTTCGCTAAGGCCATATATTAATTTTTGGATTACAAAATTGAAGTCTTCATAGTATGAATTTTAGGATCAAAAACGGAGTGGATTGCATGAGGCAAGCTTTTGATATAGTCGGTAAACAGAGTAGATTGAACTAGAATTGAGTACGAATCCAGATAGAGTGAAAGGATCGTTGCTTTAGCAAAATATCATAACCCAAAATCAATATGGAAACTGTTCACCTGCCCTTCTTAAAACAATTGCAACTTGGTTTAATAGTATTTTCAGTTCTTTACGCCGGCACCCACAAGGTGACTGGCCAGGCGCTGGATTATACAGCAATAAGGGCGGAAGTTCATTTCGATGAAAGAATCAGACCGTGGGATGGTTTCGGATTTAACTATGTAGAAACCGCTCAAACTATGGATTACAAATCGGATAAGCAGGAATATGGCGGGTTTAGCATGCTGGATGAAAAAGAAAAACAAGAGATAATTGAATTAATATTTGGTGAAAACGGCTTGAAAGTCGGGTTAGTTAAGATGTTCCATGACCCATGGCATCAGGAAACACCCACAAGCAATTTCGACCATAAATCATCCACAGAAAACATGCGGTATTTTGTGCGGGAAGGGTTAAAGAAAACCCGTGCTAATGGCAGGGACCTGCAAATCATCACCACGTTATACGGACCGCCAGCCTGGGCCACGAAGCAAAAATTCATCCGTGGTCGCGACCTTGATCCGGAAATGAAGGACAAACTGGCTACTTATATGATGGACTGGGTGAAGTTTCTCCGAAACGAAGAAGGTTTTCCTGTTAATTATTATTCCCTTCATAACGAAGGCGAGGATTGGTGGCGCTGGCCGGCTGACGGTAAAAGTGGCAACATCGGTCATGGACATGATTACAATATGTACTGGCCACCAGAGCAGGTTACTGAATTTATAAAATACCTAAGCAGCCGGATGGACGAAGAAGGATTGGGCATGGTGGGGGTTACCAATGGCGAACCGACCAACTGGTTCCGTTTTTCCACATGGGGGTATGCAGATGCGCTTTACCGTGATGTGGATGCATTGCAAAAACTCGGCCTTATCACGTCGCATGGCTTTTACAGTGGCCCATATAATAACCGGTGGTTTGGTCCACATACCAGTCAGGGCACAGCCTTGTTGCGTGAGAAACGGCCCTTACTCAAAGCCTGGGTCACCTCCACAAGCTGGAGCCAGATGGATTCCAGAAACATCAAAGAGATGCATGGCAATATCTATGATTCACAGGTAAATGGTATCATTCCATGGGCTGGCATCCAGCGGCCTGGTCAGTGGGTAGGCGGTGATCCGAATCCAGGATCTGCTTTCACAGTGCGCGAAGACGGCAGTTATGAAGTTCGCCGTGGGTACTACTTTTACAAACAGGTCTCCAGAGCAGGGCAACCCGGTATGGCGGTAGCACGGACTATGTCCATGGATTCGCAGGTGGCGGTAATTGGCTTTTCGTCAAACAACACCGCGAATCCCGATGCTGTGGTCGTCGTGAATTGGGATAGTGTAGGAAAAAAAGTTGCACTCAATATTTCCGGCTCAACTCATACAGTATTCGATGCCTTTATCACCACTGAAGGCGACAAAGATAAGGATGGACAACTCCTTGGAAACGGAGTCAATTATAGGAGCATAGGCGAGGTAGAAACCGTTCAAGGTGTGCTGATATTTGATGCTCCACAAGGTAGTGTTATTACCTTCTTTGGAAAATAGTGGGACTTAGAATAATCCTGGCATTTAATGTAATTTAGGCATTCATTGATCGGATGTTTTATTTATTAGACCGTAATAGGAATGCCATGAAAATGACTTTGGGAAAAATATTCGTTGTAATCCTGATTCTTCATTCAGGAGCATTTATATGCACTTTGTCCATGGCGCAAGACGATCGTTCGACCCTGGATTATTGGCCTTACTATTCCGATGCTCAAAACTCATTGTACAAAATCCAATGTGATTATTCATTTGCTTTTCTTAACATACGAAAGTCGAAAATAGCCTCGTTGGACACAAGAGAAAAGTGGCTGGCACGCCAACAGGATGTAAAAGGAATCCTCAATCGAATTGTTGGTCCATTCCCCGAAAAAACGCCGCTGAATCCGGTGATTACCGGTACGGTGAAAGGCGACGGTTTTACAGTGGAAAAATTGTACTTCGAATCGATGCCCGGGTATAAAGTGACCGCAGCCTTTTTTCTTCCGGAAACAAAAAAACAGAAACTACCGGCAATCATATACTGTAGCGGTCATACAGATTTGGGATTCCGGAGCGACGTTTACCAACATGTGATTATAAACCTGGTGAAAAAAGGCTTTGCTGTCCTGGCATTCGATCCGGTAGGACAAGGTGAAAGGCAACAGTACTATGATGAAGCTATAGAAAAATCACGCTTTCGGCCAACTCATGAGCACTCTTATCCCGGAGCGCAAATGTTTATCAACGGTACCTCAGCAGCCACTATCATGACTTGGGATGGCATACGTGCCGTGGATTATTTATTAACCCGCAGGGAAATTGATCCTGAGCGGATCGGTATAACCGGCAGATCAGGAGGTGGAACGCAGGCGACATATGTTGCGGCTCTTGATGATCGTATAAAAGCTGCAGCTCCCGAATGCTATATCACATCATTCGAATACCTCCTCAAGTCGGGTGGGCCGCAGGATGCAGAGCAGAATTTTTTCCATGGACTTAAAGAGGGTATCGATCTGGCAGATTTACTGGAAGTACGTGCTCCGAAACCGACGTTGATGATTACTACTACGAGGGATATTTTTAGTATCCAGGGGGCGCGGGAAATATATCAGGAAGCCAGAAATGCATATTCAATCTTTGGGTTTTCAGACAATTTGCAAATGGTAGAAGATGATGCAGGCCATGAATCTACATTGAAAAACCGTGAAGCTATGTACGCATTTTTTCAGCACCATCTTGGACAACAGGGATCAGCAAAAGACCTTGAAGTGACCACCTTTCCGGTCGCAGAATTATATGTGACACCAACAGGCCAATTATCGACATCGATTGGGAGTAAATTTTTATTTGACATCAATAGGGAATTGGCGCTGGATAAATTCATTCAGTTGAATAATAAGCGGGACAAGAATCCGGCATTTCTCCATGAATTAAAGAATATCGCAAGAAATGTCACTGGATATGAAGTGACAGCCGATTCCGGCAAGCTCATTTTTTCGGGAAAGACCGAATATGATACCTATTTCCTGAGTAATTATGTTATTGAATGCCAAAATGAATATGTGCTGCCTTTTCGACTTTTCACTCCAAAAAAACCATTCACCAAAGTTGTTCTTTATCTTGACCATCAGGATAAAATGAAAGTCACTGGAATTCCACAGCTACTCCTTGAAAACGGAATAGCCGTCATCATTCCTGAATTGCCCGGTTATGGCGAATTGGGTCCGGGTTATCTTAAAGGCGACGCCAATTTCAATAATACGTCCTATAACCAGTGGTTTGCCGGTATACTAAATGGTAAGAGTACAGTGGCTGTCCATGCTGAAACAATTAATATAATTCTGAATCATCGTTCACGTTTATGGCCAGGGAAAGCCATGGAAGTAATTGGCTTCTCCGACGGCGCGATGAATTCTGTGCTCCTTCATGCCTCGGCATTTGACATTCACTTTGAAGCGATGGTGTTGGTCGATCCACTGGCTACTTATGAATCAATCGTTATGAATCGGAATTATGATCCATCTTTAATCCCTTTTACAGTGGCGGGTTCATTACCTCATTACGATTTGCCAGATC
>JBGSYX010000608.1:0-6097 GCA_041750735.1 Cyclobacteriaceae bacterium | reverse complement strand
GACACCATTCATAGCCGGAATCAGTATGCGTTTAATGTCTTCGGGATTATCTCTCAATTCACGTGCATACCGAACCCTAAGCGGAAATCTTTCGCGTCCTTCAACGGATAAAGAGAGCGCCATACCTCCGACAGCTACCTGCAAAATTTCCTGTACATCACTTATTGTCATACCATAGCGGGCCATCGCCTCACGGTTCAGTTTAATTTCGAGGTACGGTGCTCCAACGGCACGGTCGTAGAATACAGCAGAAGCTTTAATGGATGGCACTTCTTTCAAAGCCTGTTCAAGCAACATCCCACCTTTTTCGATGGCATCAAGATCGGGACCAAATACTTTCAGTCCCATCGGGGCACGCATACCTGTTGAAAGCATCACCAGTCGGGCTTCGATAGGTTGCAATTTTGGTGCTGAAGTTAATCCCGGAATGTTGGTCACTTTCACAATTTCATTCCAGATATCATTTGGCCTCTTGATTTTAGGCCGCCATTGACGGAAAAACTCACCATTTTCCGCTGGGACCAAGCTGTCAACAGGAATCGACCTGAAGCCATCCATTTCCAAATTATATTTTGCCCCGCTTTGAAGGAAAAAACTGCCATCGCGGTCAACTTTAAACTGCATACGGTGCCCGTCTTCGTTGAGAATATACTCTGAGCGGTAACTGATCGTATTTTCGAACATTTGTACTGGTGCCGGGTCAAGCGCCGAATTGACGCGCCCCCATTTACCCACAGCCATTTCAACTTCAGGTATAGCAGAAAGCCGTTTGTCAAGCGTTTCGATGTATTCGAGATTCTTCTGAATACTGGAATGTGGCATACTGGTTGGCATCAATAGGAATGAACCTTCGTTTAATGATGGCATGAACTCTTTGCCTGTACCTGGAAAGGTCTCCGCAGAGGATTTCCAAAAAGCAGTTTCTCTGAAATCTTTCCAACCTACTTTTTCCATTCCGGAGGCAACCACGCCAAAGGTTTTATCAAACCCCTGCCAGGCAAGTAAACCGAATAACAAGGTAACAATCGGTATAATGAGAAATTTCCATTTGTGTTCCAGCGCCCACCGCATGATACCTTCATAAAAGTGTACCATCGACATCAAAGCTGCGAGGATCACCCCAATTATACCTGCTACAAAAACAAAGTTTGAGAAAGTGCTGTTGTGTGCGCCTAATGGAAGCCACTCAATGGTGAGATACCAGGCAGCGACCAGCACCGTGATGGCAATGTTGATGTAGTTGGGGAATTCTCTGCGATTTTCAGGCCAACGGTAGTCGAGCAGGTTATTAATACCTACAGCGATTAATGCTAATGCAGGCCAGACTTGCCAAATAATAACGAAAAGGGCTCCGGCTATCATAAGGCAACCGTTCCATATTCGCCGCACCTTTTTAGTATCTATTCTGATATTGAAAAAGATATGCGTTAGGGTTGGTAAAACAATGATGCCCAGCAGAAAGGCTGAAATCAGCGAAAACGTTTTTGTAAATGCCAGTGGGTGAAACAACTTTCCTTCGGCTGCTTGCATAGCAAACACCGGAAGGAAACTGACAATAGTTGTGGCAATAGAGGTAACAACAGCATCACGCACTTCAGTGGTTGCTTCGTAAATTACCGACATCAATTTTTTGCCTCGGATTCCTTTATTTTCAGGCATTTCAAGGTGCCGGAGAATATTCTCTACATCCACAATCCCAATATCGACCATTACTCCAATGGCAATAGCGATTCCTGATAAGGCTACAATATTCGCCTCGATACCGAAAGCCCGCATCAGGATGAAAGTCATCAGTACGCCAATTGGCAGCAGTCCGGCTACAATAAGTGAGGCTCGTAAATTCATCACCAGAACAATGATGACGATAATGCTGATCAGGATTTCGTGCGAAAGGGCTGATTCGAGTGTTCCGATGGTTTCCATGATCAGCCCGGTGCGATCATAAAACGGAACAATGGTAACTTTGGAGATACTGCCATCTGGCAATGTTTTTTGTGGCAGTCCTGCGTCCAATTCCCTTATCTTATTTTTGACATTTCCGATAACATCCATCGGATTTGAACCGTAACGTGCCACTACCACGGCACCAACTGCTTCTGATCCGGCTTTGTCTAATCCACCACGACGGGTAGCGGGTCCAAATACCACATGGGCTACATCTTTAATTCGTACCGGAACGTTATTTCGGACCGTAACAACAGAGACTTCGAGGTCTTCCAGGTTCTTTACATATCCCAAACCACGGATAATGTATTCCACATTATTCAATTCGATGGTTTCGGCTCCAATGTCGAGATTGCTTTTGCGCACGGCATTCATCACATCCATAGCCGAAACATTGAATGCTTTCAACGCTTCGGGGTTCAGGTCGATCTGGTACTCTTTAACGAAACCACCCACTGATGCCACCTCTGAAACACCTTCGGCGGTGGTAAGTCCGTATTTGACGTAGAAATCCTGAACTGTTCGAAGTTCGCTTGGATTCCAACCACCGTTTGGCTTACCGGTTTTGGGGTCTCGGCCTTCGAGGGTGTACCAGTATATCTGTCCTAATGCAGTGGCATCTGGACCAAGAGTAGGCTGTACCCCTTCGGGTAATGTACCCGAAGGCAATGAATTGAGCTTTTCAAGAATCCGTGAACGACTCCAGTAAAATTCTACGTTATCTTTAAAGATGATGTAGATAAAAGACATCCCAAACATGGATGTGCTCCGTATGGTTTGCACACCGGGAATACCCAATAATGCCGTCGTTAAGGGGTAGCTTATCTGATCCTGGATGTCTTTGGGAGATCGCCCCATCCATTCGGTGGCTACAATCTGTTGATTTTCCCCAATATCAGGGATTGCATCCACTGCGATCGGATCGCGGGGAAAATAATCGGGTTTCCAGTTGAATGGCATGAATACCATTCCCAGAACCACAAATGCGATCAGGAATAGAAAAGTAATCAGGCGGTTTTCGAGAAAATATTTTACTAGTTTGTTAAACATGATTTAGGATATCATAAAACATTGACTGTCATTTTAAAACAAATTCCCGAGTATAGTGAGTTAGCAAAGGTTCAATCAATACTACTCCGCATCTAACTACTACAAGTTCCCGGACGCAGTAATCACTTTATGTTTGGGAAAAGAATCGAGAATTATATGAGACATATATTCCGGATTTAATGACGAGCAAATCCGATGGGTATGATCAAAGATATTAGATTGCATACCCATGCAGGTCATCTGGAAGATGATGACCAATGAATCAAACCATTAATTCACTATAGGAGGTATAACTGGTACATGGACTGAAAATCCTGTTCCAGAGGCGGAGGAATATGATCGGAATAGGCCAAAACCTGATTTTCCCCACTGGCTTGGCTCAATAGGAACGTGTAGGTGACTGCAAAAAGGAATTGGTGTTCGAATGAGAAAGTACTGCTGACATTTTGGTAATTATCGTCTACCTGAATGGCAAGATACTCTGTGGCACAGCATCCGGCGGCCAAGAGCGTTGAGGTGTTTTCTTTTCCTCCACAGGCCGATTCCATCTCATTCATCCCACAACTCAGATCGCTCTTGCCTATCATCAACTTAGAGATAACAGCATGGCCCATGCAAAAGTGGGTTGAAAAAGTAATGCCTGTACTGCTTATCAGAATGATGAGGGCAAGAAATATTGAGGCAAACTTCTTCACAAATTAAATGTACGAATTAATTTAATCTAAGATTTATTTAATCTAAGATTTATTTAATTGCCTTTTATGACCTACTGTATTGGATGGCAGTATGGCGAGGTCATTGTCCCTAGACAAATTTTTGCTTCATCTGGTTACATATAGCAAAAAAGTTATATTAAATGTTGCTATAATCATATTATAGATGATATAATTATTTTTCCAACCACAATTTTTTTAAGATGAAGTACCACCTTAAGCACATCGATCTGTTTGTTCAGCAGTATGTATTGCCCAAGCCAACAATCATCGACCGATTTGACGATGATTTTATTCAGAAACTGAAATCAAGCTTTGACATCGAGTTTGAAAAGATAAGGATTTTGATTGCTGAGAGTTTTTATGCCTATGATGAGGAAAAGTTAAGCACTCGTTTTATCCGCTTACATCAGCGCCGAATCACATCAATAATGAATAGTATCAGCGAAGAACAAGTTCCTATCCAGGATAACGGTAGAAATCGGGTAGTCCTCAGTATCCGGTTAAAGGAATCACTCCAGGAATTGCTCACTTACCTGGAACGCGACTTCATGTATTGCATGGATTCAGATCAGCCCATCACCATTGCCTTTGGAAACAGGAGAGCCAATGAGTTTGCCAAAACCATCGTCGAATTTAACCACCATTTTTGCTATTCTGACACCCTCATTAAGATCGCGTTAGAACAGATTCATGTATTTATCAAGGAGCATAAACCGAACTATTCGTATTCACAGGTTAACTACCTAACTAAGCTGCTCAACGAGATTGACCGTTTACATAACATGGACATTTATGGTTATCGCACGGATCTGGTTGATATACTGCTGTGCATGAATTTTAATAATGACGGCTTTTTCAAGTACATGACTGACTTGATTACTGAAGATGCCATGAAGCGTGAAGAACGGAATGACCAACTACAGCATCTCCGTTGGCACTTGAAGACCCTGCGTCAAAAGGAATCCAAGCATGACCTTGCCTTGCAGCCTAAGCAGAAGAACATAAAAGCGCAGGTTGTTTCATGGTTAGAAGAGGAAATCACCTATCAGGAGTCCAACTCGACGGGTTTAACGGATTCGGAAATGATATTGACCACAGATAACAAAATCCAACTTGGTTTATCCGGAGAGCAACTGGCATTTTTACTACGCTTTGGCAAAGAAAGCAAAGTCATTTTGAATCAGGAACTGAAATCAGTCATTAACCTGGCATGTAAATTTATATCCACCAAGAAGAGGGAGAAACTCTCGGCAGCAAGTCTGTACAACAAAGCCTACCAGCTTGAAATCAATAACCCATTGCAGATTCTGACGGAAATTGAATCAGTCATCCGCAAGCACATGTATAATTTAAACAGAAAATAGTACATCAATTAAGCCAGTCTACACTCCCGGAAAGTGATCACCATAACCAATGTCAGCATTTGATTGCTTTTGGGGGGTTGTAAAGGGTTGTTCGGTGAGATAAAGATTCGTGTTATTTCTGCTGAATTGGTTCCAATGACCAAAATTGCCTTTTCCAAATCGTCCAAATAGCCACAAATTTCAAGGCCGAAAAACTTTTTTCAACTTTTTTTCAGACCTAACTCGCTGATAATCATTGGGGTTGTTTGGGGTTGTACAACCCCCGAACAACTGTTTTCGTGTTGTATTTTCATTTTCCTTTGGCCCAACACTAAAACAAAACAAAAATGACACACCAGCACAGACCCCAGCAAACGGACCAGAAGTTCTTCAAGGATCAGATCATAACTACTGACGACCTGATGGCCTTTAAAGAAGAACTGATCAGGGAGATTAAAAACATCGTCACCGAATTGAACGACAAAGGCGGCAGGAAATGGCTCCGCTCCGGTGAAGTGTGCAAAGCACTGAGCATCTCACACGGAACACTTCAGAACCTTCGCATCCATGGCCACCTGCCCTTTAACAAAGTCGGCGGCACGATCTTCTATGATCGCAAAGATATCAACGCCATGCTTGACGCCAACCGGATCGACAACAACCTCTGATTATTTCTCCCTTAAGATTTTCCACTAAACAATACCACAACATGAATTACGTCCGACACCTCAATGCCTTTCTGGAACTGGTTGCCATCGACGACCGGCTCACCCCCTGTCACATCAGCACCTATATGTCCCTGTTCCAGTTATGGAACAAGAGCCGCTTTCCCGATAAGCTGTCCGTGTGCCGAAGTGAAGTGATGGAGATCAGCAAGATTGGCTCCACGCACACCTACTACAAGTGCATGAAGCAGCTCCACGAATATGGATACCTTATCTATTACCCGTCCAACAATCCCATACGCGGCTCCGTGGTTACGCTCCACGACCTGGGAGAAAGTGATCTTACAGAAGAGTCAGAGGAAGGCGAAAAAGAGGAAGA
>JBGSYX010000607.1:0-1995 GCA_041750735.1 Cyclobacteriaceae bacterium | reverse complement strand
CCGGGAAAGATTTCGATTGGGGAACGGATAAAATTACAACGGACCTCTGCCGTGGTTTGCTATTCAGATTTTGTAAAACAACATATAGATAGTCGGTGGGGTGTGAGTGCTAAGGTGATTACTCCCGGTATAAATATTAGCGAATATGGCATAGCTGAAAAGCAGGATATAATTCTGTCGGTTGGTCGATTTACGCAGGGGAAAAATGCTAAGAAACACGAAGAAATGATTACGGCGTTTAAACATGTTAAACATAGAGGAATCCCATTGTCTCTCGTATTAGCCGGTGCTGTTTTACCGGAAGATGAACAGTATGTGCGGGAACTATCTGCAATGATTCATGGATATCCTATCAGTTTGCGTACAAATGTTTCCGTTCAGGAATTGCGCGGACTGTATGCCTCATCGTTATTCTATTGGCATGCTGCCGGGTACGGTGAAAATTTAATTGTGCATCCTGAAAGAGCTGAACACTTTGGCATCACTACGGTAGAGGCTATGGCAGCGGGTTGTATCCCCTGTGTATTTGCCGGTGGCGGACAAAAAGAAATAGTGCGGAATGGTGTAGACGGGTATACCTGGACTACTCTATCAGAGTTAGTGGATATGACGACAACAATATTCCACAAGCGGGAAGAATGGGAGAATATGAGCAAAGCAGCACGATTGCGAGCTGAAGATTACAGAATAGAAAAAACGGTACGACAATTTACTGCACTTATTGAAGGATAAATGATGACGAAGAGAGTTAAATACATTCTAGCACTGTTGGTGTTGGCCATCGCCAGTTTGGGTTTTTTTAAAGATACCTGGCTGCATGGAAAATTGCCGGTTCCCACAGACGCCATGGTAGGGCTTTACCATCCGTATCGGGATTTATACAGTGAACAATTTCCCCGGGGAGTACCATTTAAGAATTTTTTAACAACGGATCCTATCCGTCAACAAATTCCCTGGCGTAAGCTGGCTATGGATCAATGGAAGGAAGGTCGGATTCCGTGGTGGAATGCGAATTCATTTTCCGGTACACCGCTTGCTGCAAATATTCAGGCTGCCGTTTTTTATCCTCTGAATATTATTTTTTTTGTACTTCCGTTTCAAACAGCATGGACGGTGCTCGTTATTCTCCAGCCGCTTATGGCAGCACTGTTTATGTTTGTTTATCTGCGTGGCCGAACAATTAGATTAGCTTCTGCTACGTTCGGAAGTGTGATATGGGCACTGTGCGGGTTTCATATTGCCTGGTTAACGTGGGGAACTATTAATCACGTTACGCTCTGGATACCGCTGGCGCTGTTCTGTGCGGATATTCTGCGCAAAGCTGCAGACGCGCCTACGCCAAAGGGGTCTTTTGTTAAACAGATGGCTTCCCATGTAAATGTATTGGCAGGACCAGCATTGGCGTTGGGTGGAATAATGACATTGCAGGTATTCGCCGGGCATATACAAATGGCGTTGTATGGCATGATTCTCATAATTTGCTATACGATTTTTTTCCCGGCAGATAGAAGTAAGCACAAAATTAACAGATTCCGGTTGGGTATAGGACTGGTTACGGTTGTTGGGTTTACCTGTTTAGTGGCAGCTATTCAGCTGTTTCCTCTGGGAATGCTGCTCACACAAACCAGCAGAGTAGATCAGTATCTTAATTGGCAAAAAGCGGGTTGGTTTTTACCATGGCAACATATTGTGCAGTTCGTAGCCCCTGATTTTTTCGGTAACCCGGCGACATTAAATTATTGGGGAGTATGGAATTATGGTGAATTTATCGGCTACATCGGTTTAATTCCCTTCACCTTTGCTATAGCAGCATTGGTTAATTTTAGAAAAAATCAATTTGTACGATTCTGGTTGGGTCGAAAAAAATTTGAGACCTCTAAATCTTAAACACAAAGTTCACGTCCTGAACACTTGCGCGGTAACGAGTGAAGCGACCAAAGAAGCCAAGCGGTTAATTCGAAAATTAAAAGTTCAAGATCCACTTTGCAAAGTTGT
>JBGSYX010000606.1:0-4595 GCA_041750735.1 Cyclobacteriaceae bacterium | reverse complement strand
GATAAGGGGCTGTATTTATTCGAATTGGCCGGCATCAGTCAAACATTACAGATTAAGGTTGTTGGAGAATAGTCCAATTACGGCTTTGCCGTCAGTCGCATCATTCCGGAAATTTTTTTATTACATACCAGGAGAAGTCTGAAATTCCAGCTTTTAAGTTTTAATACATCCTATTAATCATCGCCTCCCAATTTCTGCGCTGTTTCACCCGAAACCGGTGTTGGTCACCATTTTTCCTAATAATATTCAAACCGTCAGGAAGGATAACATAGCTGTTAAAAGGCAGCACTTCGCGTATAGAGTCCGGATCAATCCTGAGGTTGTAATGCTTATCATCTGCATGGATGGCTTCGAAGTAAATGCGCTGGTTGGTTATGATAAGTTTTCCATCGACTTTTTTTCCGTTGAGGAATGTTGTATCGCCTGCTTTTATGACCAACTCGTTGGGTTGAAGATCAATTTTCATGTTTTCGAAAAATAGTCCACGATATCATATGAAAAATCATGCCATTGGGCCTATGTCTTTTAATTTCAGTGGTTTAATATATTATATCGCCCATATTGAGTTATATATATGTCCGTAATCGCACAGATAATTGTTCAGTCATACAACGATTTCAACATAAAAAAAGCAACTGCCGGAAGCCGACAGTTGCAAGAGTTATCACAGTGTTGTGGAAAATCAAGATTTAGCCAGGGCCTTAAGTACACGTTCAGGTGTCATCGGCATCCTGTCCATTCTGGCACCGCAGGCATCAAATATAGCATTGGCTACAGCGCCACCAGCAGTGATGATGGCCGGTTCGCCACCACCTTGCGGGGCAGCTTCAGGATCATCGATGGTAAAGAATTCGATTTTCGGCGTCATACTGAACGTAGTGATCTTGTAATTATCAAAATTCCTGGAATTCACCGCGGTGCCTTCAAATTCAATATCTTCAGTTAATGCATAACCCAGCCCCATTGTCAAACCACCTTCAGCCTGAATGGCAGCGCCATGTGGATTTACCACCAATCCCATATCCTGAGCGCATACAATTCGCAGCACCTGGACTTTTCCCGTTTTTTTATCCACCGACACCTCAGCAATAGTAGCTACCCAAGTTCCGGCATCAAATCCGCAGGCCACACCCCATCCCTTACCACTCGGTCCTTTGATGGGTTGCCAGCCGAATTTCTCCGCGGCCAGTTTAAGCGTCCTTATCATTTGTTCATTTTTTAGATTTTTCAATCTAAACTCAATAGGGTCCATGCCAATTTTAGCGGCCATCTGCTCAATGTGGGATTCCCGGGCAAAGGTGTTTGAATTATTGGCTGGTGCACGCCATGCTCCTGTATTGAATAGAAGGCCCTTTTCGCCTCCATCACTATCTTCCAGGGACCGGACTAACTTATTGGGCGTTTCATAGAAAAAGCTTGAACCACGATCGCCTGCATAAAATACATCGTAATTCCAGTTTTTGATTTCACCTGAATTCGTAGTAGCTGATGCAATTTTCATAACTGCCGCAGGCCTGAAGTAATCCTGAAAAAATTCTTCTCTTCGCGTATATGCGAGTTGAATCGGTTTTCCGGTGATTTTGGCAATTTTACCGGCTTCAATTACTTGTGGATTGTAGATTTTGCCGCCAAAGCCACCTCCCAAAAATATCTCCTTCAGATGCACTTTATCTTCAGGCATGCCAAGCTGAGCAGCGAGGTCTCTTCGACTGCCAAAAGGTGTTTGCGATGAAGCCCACATGACAAGCGTATCACCTTCCATCACTGCCGTGGCCGTGTGCGTTTCGATGGATGCGTGGGCTTTGTAGCCGTCGAAATAGGAGCTTTCAAACGTAACTATGTCTTCTCCCTCAACAAGTTCCTTTGTGCCTGCTTCTTCGACAACATTTGCTTTGGTGCCTGTCTTCAAAAGATGATCAAAAATCGTTTCATGGTTCAGCTCGCTGGATGGAACGTCCCATTCAGCTTTAATTTCAGCCAGAGCATTTGCTGAAATCTCAGGGTCTGGATGAAGAGCAGCAACAATTCCATCCTGATTGACAATCTCCACACCGGCAATTTGAGCAGCGGCTGACGTATCTACATTTATCAGTTTTGCGCGATGATCGGGTGGCCTGAGGATGGAAGCATAAAGCATCCCCGGCAGTTGAATGTCAGCGGAAAACTTGGCTTCACCTGTCACTTTGATCAACGCATCCTGGCGTTTCACCGATTTCCCCATCACTTTATATTCTGACGCCTTTTTCAGTGCTGGTTTTTCCGAAAGAGTGGTTATGATCTTCTGACCTTTGGCGAGTTCTGCGTAAGTAATGCTTTTGGATGCATCGTTGCGAAGTGTTACTACTCCATCTGATACCTGGAGATCTTCAACATTTGATTTCAGCGATTTTGAGGCCAATTGAAGGAGAGCGGCACGTGCTTCCGCACCAGCGGCTCTGAACTCCTGACCATTTATCCTAATACTCATGGAGCCCCATGTTCCTTCATCAAACGGGCAAAGTGCTGTATCTCCCATGATGATATCCACACTTTCCAGGGCCACGTCGAGTTCCTCGGCTATCAATTGTTTGAGTGAAGTGCGTACGCTTTGGCCCATTTCGATTTTTCCAACTAAAAAATCGACGCGTCCATCTTCCTTAACCCTGAGGTAAGCATTAAAACTGCCTGCCTCGCCGGTCTTTTCAGGAGCGCAACTTTGAAGTATTGATGAAGCTCCACTTAAGGTAACAGCAACAGTGACACCGCCACCGAGTTTTTTCAAAAAACTGCGTCGGTTCAGGCCAGACGGAATCCTTGATTCGTCAAATCCGGGCATGAAGTTTTGCTGCTTTTTCATAATGCTGCTCCTCCTTTCACGGTTGCCGCTGCCGTTTCTATAGCATCGACAATTTTATTATATGAACCACATCGGCAAAGATTTTCTTCCATGGCTTCAATGATTTCCGTCCGCGAAGGTTCCGGATTCTTGTGTAATAATCCCGTTGCGTTCATGATCATGCCGGGCGTGCAGAATCCGCACTGAAGCGCTTCATGGTCGATGAATGCTTTTTGAACCGGATTGAGGCTTCCACTCTTTGCCAGGCCTTCGATGGTAATTATTTCTTTTCCATCAGCAAAGTCGGCAGTGACCTGGCAAGATCTGACAGGCTTATTATTAATCAGGACGGTACAAGAGCCGCAAAAGCCCAGTCCGCAACCGTATTTGGTTCCCGTAAGGCCAAAGTCGGTGCGCAATACCCAAAGCAGGGTGCGCTCTGCCTCCAACGTGAGGGTTTTTTCCTCTCCATTGAGTTTAAATGAAATTGTCTCGCTCATAGCTAAAAATGTGTTATGTTGTTTATTGTAATTCCCCTGTTCAAAACCCTCATTCACTATAGTATAGGGTGAAATGAAAGTGTAACGTTGATAAAAATAGTCCTTCCGGTCGATATAAAAAATCAATAATCAGCTCAGAAAGTGTTTTTCTGGTTTGTCGTGCAAAAAGTTACTGGAAAATCCGGAATATTCAAAAAGGGGTTTGTTTAATGAGGGGCAAATACAGGAATAATACTGTGCCAGTCTTACTGAACTCACAGGTTAATCAAATCCTACGCCAATCCGATTACAACTCACAAAGCACAGGCATGTGGTCACTTTTTGAGATCCATTTATCATGTTGTCCTATTGATAACTTTTTAAGGGAATCAATGAATTCGTAACTAGCAAAAATGTAGTCAATGTGATAGGCCTTTACTAAATTCTTATACAAGAAAAATGTTGGCTGTAATTCCTTTCCTGGTTCTTCTTTGTTGTGTCGATGGTAAAGACTTTCAATTTTCAATTCTTTTAGTTCTCTGACAACGTCACTGTGGTTCCACCATCGATCCCACCGGTCCCAAATCACATTACTATTAAAGTCACCTGCAATAATACATTTCTTAAGGTTTGCCTTATGAATTTGTAAGTATTTCCAAAATTGACCGATGTAACCAAAAGTCGGTGAGTTTGCTCCATGACACCAAGTCGCAATTAAGTTGAAGTCATTATTGATTTTGCATGCAATGAAATACTTTAAGCCAGCAGTATCCCAATTGAGACTTTCAATTTTAACATTCTCAGTGACGAAAATCCCAAGACCTTTACTATTATTCTCGCCAGTCCAAATATAATCTTTTGCCCATTCCTTATATTTTTTGTCCTTTGTCACTTGTGGATTCTCACATTCTTGGATTATAATAATGTCAGCGTCAAATTCTGTAAGGTAATCGAATTTTTTTCGAAGCGCTCCGTTACAATTCCAAGTCAGGATTTTCATCAATTTCAAATTTTTACTAATGAATTGTAACTGATCAGCAGTTATGTGTTTTGCTAATATTATGCATAGTTCTCAGTTTTCCATGACTTTTGCCCTCTCATCATGCGCTTTCCAAACGGTTGTCGAAGCCTCCCACAACTTTTTACCTTCCTCCGGAATATATACCTTTTCATCCATGCGCTTCACATTGAACATATGCAGATACTCGCCGGTCTTGCCTTCATAGTCCGGGGAAATGGCCATATAAACAACGGCACGTGCGGCATCAGATGGTTTCTTGAATATAATTCGGAAAATACTT
>JBGSYX010000605.1:0-10082 GCA_041750735.1 Cyclobacteriaceae bacterium | reverse complement strand
GCCCCATCAATGCTACGGTAAATCATGATGGTTCCAGACTATACGTGGTAGCACAGGATGCAGATCAGATTATCGAAATTGATTTGGCCACAAATCAGGTGATATCCAGAATTCAGGTTGGCGACAGGCCCCATACAATCGAAATTACCGCTGACAACAAGACAGCTATAGTAAGCAATCAATGGGCAAACAATGTATTTCTGATCGATTTGTCAACAGGAACAATCACCGATACCATTCCAACAGGTGGTGGTCCTGCCGGAATGGACATCAGCCCGGATGGTAAACTGGTGTATATCGCCAATACCTATGACAACTCCATATCAGTGCTCGACATAGAATCCGGTGAAGAGATACGCCGATATCAAGGGGGTAATTACCCGACTAATGTTACGGTTTCTCCATTGGGTGATGTGGTCTATGTATCCAGTCAAAGAACCATTCCAGTGGAACACAGAGCGCCGATCATGACAGAAGTCACAGTGATAAACACGTCCGTTAATCGGGTAAGCGATCGCAGGTATTTCCAGTCTGCCCACATCATGGAGAGTATTGAATTCACTCCACAGGGCGATATGGCTGTTGCAACGCTGGTAAGACCAAAAAATCTTGTGCCATCCGCGCAGATTGAAGGCGGTTGGATGATAAACCACGGGATAGGAATTGCTATGGCTGATGGCCGAATGGCGCAGTTTTTACTCGATGAACCAAATGAGTTTTACCCGGATCCCTACAACGTAGTCATTCACCCCACTGGGAAATTTGCCTTTATAAGTCATTCTGGTGCAGATATTGTTTCTGTAATTGATTTAGACGCCATTCGCGCTCTTTTACAAAATGCAACCGACGCAGATCTCGTTCGCTATGCAAATCACCTTGGACTTAGCAGCCAATATGTTGTGAAACGAATCAAAACCGGTTCAAATCCGAAAGGTCTGGCTATTTCCCCGGATGGGAAATACGTGTATGTGGTTGAACGAATGATGGACAGGATTTCGGTGATAGATACAGAACGGCTGGAAATAACCCAGAATATTTCGCTTGGCGGACCGTCGAAGGTCACACTTAGTCGACTTGGTGGCCAGTTATTTTCAAACGCAAGTCACACTTATCATAACCAATACAGTTGCTATACGTGCCATCCCGATGGGCATGAAGATGGTTTGACCTATGACCTTACGGGATCGGGCAGAAATCTGGCAAACGTCCAGACACTTCGCGATCTGAATCGTACAGCGCCTTTCAAATGGATCGGCACCAACCAAAGCGTATATAAACAGTGCGGCATGCGATTTTCCATATTCGTTACCAGGACCGAATCTTTCTCACCCAAAAACCTGGATGCAATTGTGGCCTACATCTTCCGTGAACTTACGCATCCTCCAAACCTGAACGTACTTCCCGATGGAGAAATGACAGTTGCCCAGAAACGTGGAAGAGCCATGTATTATCGTACCGTTACAAATGATGGCCGTGAAATTCCATTAAAAGACCAGTGCATCACATGCCACAACGGCCCAAGCTACAACAGTACTATCATGTCAGATGTTGGTAGTCTGAAGGCCAATGACGATGAGACACTCTTTGATCCGGCCAATCTGAACAACGTTTATGAATCGGCACCATACCTGCACGATGGCAGCGCCGCAACACTGGAAGAAATCTGGACAAAATTCAATCCCAACGATACCCATGGATATGTTAACGATATGACAAAAGACCAGCTCAACGATCTGGTAGAGTATCTGAAAGCGTTACCCGCGGAACGGTATTACACAGACAATGATTATCAAGTAAATACAGGACAACTACATTAATCATCACTTATATGAAAAACTATTTACTAAAATCCCATTTCACCCGAACCACTGCTTTCATTGCAGTATTATCCATCGGACTTTTCGGGTTTGTGATGCCAACCGGCACGCAAAACAACGCCGGAGGAAAGGGCGTTGCCGCCAAGGCGGAAGTAAAGGAGGTCAAGCCGATGCCGATTTATGGTAACTGGAAAACCTTCACAAAAAAAGACGGCCTTCCATCGGATAAAATCTATTGTGTACGCGTGGATGGCGACAGGGTGTGGGCCGGTACTAACGGTGGCCTGGCGTTACTTGAAAATGGAAAGTGGACCACATTCACAGAGAAAGATGGTCTTGCCCATCACAACGTCCTATCCATCGATGTGAGTCCGATCAATGGAGATGTTTGGATCGCTACAATGGCCGGGTTGAGTGTGTATTCCGGAGGAAAGTTTAAAACGTACACCCAGTTCAACAGCGGTCTGGCCAATGACGTGGTTTACAGCGTTATCTGTGATGGCAAGGATGTATGGACCGCCACTGGTGGTGGGGCAAATTCCTTTGACACCTTTACTGGAAAATGGGGCATTTATACGGAACAAAATGCACCGATGCATGAACCTTGGACCTATAATGTCTGTGCCAGCAAAGAAAAAATATATATCGCAGCATGGGGTGGAGGTGTAATTGAATGGACAAAGAAAACACAACAATTCAGGGACTACACAGATCCGGATGGTGAGATGGAAATCGACCTGTTTCCTGACGACGGAGTCATTCATGATATTACCACGGCGGTTTCTTACGCCAATGACATACTTTGGGTATCGTCTTATTTTGGAATGAGTCGCTATGACGGTTCTAAGTGGAAAGGCTATTTTGACCACGATAGTGGATTAGCCGGGAACTTTATCAATTTCCTAAAAGCCAATGGCCCGGTTGTTTGGGCATGTACAGACAATGGCGTGAGCAGTTTCGACGGCAACACCTGGGTTACTTACAGAAACAATGGTACTGACAAAGGAGGTAAAGTGATTATCGACGGCAACAGCCCCAATGAGCGAACGCTAAATGCCACAAACTCCATCGCCCACAATTTTATCATCGGGGTGGATTTTAAAGATAACGAAGTATGGATAGCTACCGGGGGCGGCCTCAGCAGAGGAGAAGTGGTGAGCTATACCGAAACAAAGACATCAAAATTATAACACCTTAAACGAATGGAAACAATGCTAGATACTAAATCACAAGTCCTGATAAATCTGGACAAACTTACTGATGGCGAACGCGAGGAAATGCAGCGCATGGGAATACTAACTTCCAGTAACCAGATTTCAGAATATGAATATCCGGAGGTTCACTTTGACAGACCCCCAATTGCCAAATTTGCCGTGCATGCACCGCAGATCATCAATGAAGCCTATGATTATAAAAAACCCTCATCGTTTTCAAGGGCGCTTAGATTAAACTTTGGAGATACTAAAGTTCTGCTCATCAGTGGCACAGCGAGTGTAAATGAGCAGGGAAAACCCGAGCATATCGGTGACTTCAACGCACAGCTTTGGCGTACCTACAACAACATCACCAACCTGCTGGCTGCCGAGGATATGACCTGGCACGATATAGTGCGCACTACCAACTATCTCCGCGACATCGAACGCGACTATGCTGAGTTCAATAAAATCAGGACCACCTTTTTTGGATGGTTGGGATTAGACCCTCTTCCTGCATCGACAGGTATTCAGGCACGACTTTGTTGGGAAACTCTCCTGGTAGAAATCGAAGCAATTGCCGTAAGTCAGAAAAAATAAGATAAAGACCATGAAAACTCGTGTACTTAATTATTCAATTGTGCTGATCATTGGCGCGTTGCTGAATACAACGCAATCGTTAGCCCAGTACAGGGAGAAAAACTACGGTGAAACGCCAACGGAAATTGTCCCCTGGGTCAATTTTCAGGAGGCATACAAAAAGCATTTTCTTACACCTCAGCCATTCCGGGGAGTTGGTCGTGAGAAACCCGAACCGGTAGGGCTTAAAAGTGTGAAGATAGGACTACTGGCACCCCTGGAAAATTCCAAGGATAAGCCAAAAGGTATTCAAATGCTTCAGGGTACCCAGCTTGCTTTCGAGCAGGCAAATGCCAATGGGGGCTTTCGGGGGATACCTTTTGAACTGATCAAACGAAATGATGTCGGTCTTTGGGGAGCGGCTGCCAACGAAATGGTTTATTTCGACGATCAGGGTGTATGGGCAGTCCTCGGATCGTTGGATGATATTGTGTCGCACGTGGCGATCAGGGTCGGCTTAAAACTGGAAATTCCGATGGTGAATATGGCCGATCCTGATCCCACCTATACCGAAACCAACATACCATGGGTAATGCGCGTCATCAGCGATGACCGGCAGAGCAGTTATGCTCTTGCAAACCAGATCTATAAAATTGATGGCCATAAAAAAGTGTCTATGATCAGGGTCAATAGCCGATATGGTCGTGTTGGCACGGGTGAATTCAAAGACGCATCCACAAGGATGGGCTATCCTGTTGCTGTGGAGCAGCGTTATGCTGTTGGTGATACCGATTTCACAGAACAAATAAAAATGGTGAAATCCAGCAATCCGGATGCTCTAGTGCTTTGGGGTGATGGAAACGAGATGGCCAATATTCTCAACCAACTGCGGAAAGCAGGGATGAATCAACCAGTTTATACTTCCGACAGAGCCGTTAACAAAGAATTTCTTCAGATCGCAGGTAATAATGCCAACGGCGTGATTAGTACAT
This sequence comes from Cyclobacteriaceae bacterium, assembly GCA_041750735.1. Classification (GTDB taxonomy): domain Bacteria; phylum Bacteroidota; class Bacteroidia; order Cytophagales; family Cyclobacteriaceae; genus JAAUQL01. The sequence continues at coordinate 5,501 of JBGSYX010000605.1, read as the reverse complement.
GCCAGTATAATCCCAAGGGCGATAATCCTATCTACAAAAAATTCAGGGAGGATTACATCAAACGGTTTAACATGGAGCCCGACGTATTTGCCGTTCATGCTTATGATGCCGCCAATATCACATTGGACGCCATTCGGCAGGCTGGGCTCAACAGGGTGAAAATCCGTGATTTGTTACTAGATCTGAAAACCTATCAGAACTATCAGGGTGCATCCGGAACTATTGTTTTTGATGCCACATGGACTGATGTAGGTCAGATTTATATGGCAGAAATCAAAAATAACGACTTCATATTCAGTCCATACAAATACGTAGGAAATCCATTGAGAAGCAGTATTAAATAGTTTTCGTTATGGATACTAACCCATGCAATATTCCCACGACTCCGATTGCGAAAGCAGGCAAACTGGTGGCTAGATTATCAGCTGATCATCAATCGGTCGTAAATGTCAATGGTGCAAAAATAGGCGAAAAATCCATAGCAGTTATTGCAGGACCCTGTGCCGTAGAGAGCAAGGAACAGTTGCTTGCCACGGCTGATTTTGTTGAGAAATATGGCGGATGCATACTGAGGGGTGGTGCATACAAGCCACGTACCTCGCCATACAGTTTTCAGGGGCTTGAGGAGGAAGGACTTCAGTTACTGGCTCTTGCGCGCATGAAGACGAATCTTCCGGTTGTTACGGAAGTGATGGATACCCGTCAGGTGGAACTGGTAAGCCAGTACGCTGACATGCTTCAGGTGGGATCGAGGAATATGAGCAATTTCTCCCTGCTCACAGAGGTAGGAAGATCAAAAAAACCAGTTCTTCTAAAACGGGGAATGAGCGCCAGCATCGAAGAATTTCTTATGGCTGCGGAGTATATTTTAAAGGAAGGGAATGACCAGGTAATACTTTGCGAACGCGGAATTCGCACGTTCGAAACTGCCTATCGCAATACACTCGATTTGAACGCTGTGGTCATGCTGAAACGGTTGACACACCTTCCAGTAATCGTGGATCCGAGTCATGGCACAGGCATAAGATGGATGGTACCAGTAATGGCAAAAGCAGCTATTGTTGCCGGGGCAGACGGGCTTATTATCGAAGTGCACAATGATCCTTCAAAGGCATTGTGCGACGGTGAGCAATCACTTAGTTCCAAAGAATTCAGGTTGTTAATGGAAGAATTACAAATCATTGCTCCTGTGATCGGTCGGAGCATGGAAACCAGAGTTGCTATATCGAACATTTATTGAAATGTGGGAAATTAACCAATTCCCATAGTCCGTATTTACCAATTATTAACTAAACCAAAAAAACAATGACCTACATAACCACGGGTGTAAACCAACCCGGCATTATCGAATTATTATTTTACAAAGGATCTACCGGCAAGGCGCTTTCCAACCTTGCCGAGACCCTTTTGCGCGGGCCGTCTGGACTCACTTCTGGAGAACGCGAACTTATTGCTTCTTATGTATCAAAGTTGAATGACTGCAATTTCTGTCATGACTCTCATAGTGCAGCAGCCAACGCTCATCTTGGCGACCATGGAAATACAGTGAGCTGCGTGGTTTCCAATGTGAATAATGCTCCTGTCTCAGACAAGATGAAAGCATTGCTTAAAATTGCTGCCAGGGTGCAAAAAAGCGGAAGGGAGGTGACAGTCCGGGATATCGAATTTGCCAAAAAAGCAGGTGCCACAGATGAGGATATCCATGACACAGTATTGATTGCGGCTGCCTTTTGCATGTTCAACCGTTACGTAGATGGACTTGGAACCACTCCTGCCCAAAAAGATGAATACCCGGCTATGGGTGATCGCCTGGCAAAAAAAGGCTACAAATATCCACCGCTCTTTCTGCGAAAATTCATCGTGAGCCGCCTCAATAAGCAAAGCGCTAAAATGAAAAGCTGATGTTTTCGCAGCTCGTCAAAGATAAATATAGTAATGATCCCCTAATTGAGAAGGGGCTCCGTTTTTGTTTATTTCTGGCAACAGTGACGCTACTTGGTTTTTTTAATTATAATTCGCTGGCGCAATCGACTCAAGTGGATATTAAGATCGGCCTGCTTGTCAGAGATAAAAATGATATCTCGATCATCAATACCGCCAAACTTGCAATAGAAGCGGCTAACGCTCAAGGCGGGTACAAAGGTCGATTGTTCAAGCTGGAATACCGCTCATGTGATGGCCCCTGGGGTGTCGGCTCCAAGCAGGCTGTTGACCTGATGCAAGATGAAAATGCGTTGCTGGTTGTAGCTGCACTTGATGGCCGCAACGCGCATCTTGCTGAACAGGTCGCCGCCAAATCACATGTCGTGTTGCTCGATGCCTTGGCCAGTGATCCTACCCTCTCGCGTGCCTATGTGCCCTGGTATTATCGCATGGTTCCCGACGATATGCAGCAGGCAGAAACATTGATGGAAGAGATTTATCTTAGGAAGAAAGCCAGCAGGGTTGCTATGGTAGCGCTCGACAACTACGACGGAAAAGTGGCAGCCACCACGTTTTCTGACCTCGTAAAATCCCGGGGTCTTCCTGCGCCTCAGTTGTTTAATGGCACTGATGACAAGGAACTATCCGAAAAAATAGCGAAAGGCCCATGGGATGCCATCATATTTGCAGGTACTTCCGCGAATGAACTGCTCTTAAATGATCTGATCGCAAGTGCTGGAAATACACCCATTTTTGCTTTTCAAAATCTTTACAATTTCATCCATGTTACATATCCAGAATTGGGAAGAGTCCGCTACCCAGTGATATCAGGTTTTAAGCAAGCCTCCTGGACCGATTTCGAAAAACGATATAAAGAAAAATACAACGCAATTCCATCGCCATCGATGGCCTATGTTTACGATGCCACAATGTTGGCAATAGAGGCAGTTCGAAGATTGGGGCCCGACAGCCAGGCGATTAAAGCCGGATTTAATTCATTAAAATACCACGGAATTACCGGTCCGGTGCTTTTTGATAAATTGGGGAATAGGGAAATGGAGTTAGTAATAACTTTTCAGTAGCATTAATTGCCGCAATAGGATTACTAATTATTCAGTCGGTAATTCATGTTATAATAATTCATTCCATCGCCTGCTTGGGCTATTCCAAGAGTTTTTTAAGTAAATTGGCAGCCTGAAAATTCCTTATCAAAAAATAGCTCTCATCATGAGAAAACAACGCTTTTTTGCTGTATTATCCATCGTGCTGTTGACCTTCCTTTATTCCTGCCAGGAAAAACCTGTTGATGAAAAACAACTCGCCCGCGACAAGATTACCATGCGCACCCTCGGTCTTGCCTATCTGGAAGAAAACAAACTCCCGGAGGCGGAAGCGGAATTTCTGAAACTCATAAAACTCGCACCCGATGAAGCCCTTGGTTTCGCCAACCTCGGACTTGTGTATCTGCGAATGGATAATTACCCAAAAGCATTGGAGCAATTGGATAAAGCTATGGAAATTGATCCTAAAGACGCCAACATCAGGCTAATCAGAGCCAAGGCCTTTGAATTGAATAATGATACACCAGCCGCCGTAAAAGAGTTGGAAGGATCATTGGCCAATACTCCAGACGATCCGAAAACACTTTATCAACTTGCTGAACTTTATGCCAAGGGTCAGGACCAGGCAACTAAAGAAAAGCGAATTGAATACCTGCAGCGTGTTGTTGCTGCAGCCCCTGAGAATATCGTTCCGAGACTCCAGTTGATCGAAATGCTCCTCCAGACCGGGGCAACAGATGCTGCGCTGAAAAATTTGGAGGAAATTGGAGCACAATTTCCGGAATTCACTCCCGAAGCCACAGAATTTTTCAAGAAGACCATCGACGCCTTGCACAAGAGCGACTCCAAAGAAGCCCTGACTTCACTGCTCATTTTTCACAACTTCCTGAAACTGACAACGCCCTATCAGGCTGGAATCAAGGACCTGAAAGGACCCGGCGGCGCACTGATCGGATTTCCGGTAATCTCCTTCAGTGAAAACACCACAACCTTTGTCCAGGAAGGTGAATCATTGCTGGACATAATGAAGTTTACCGACGTTACCTCCACTGCTGGTCTTGACTTTGGGGAAGAATTTAAGCTGGGGAGCACGCACATTTCTGTCGGCGACCTGGATGGTGATGGTGATCAGGACATTTACTTCGGAGGTACTCTCACATCAGGCAACTACATACGGCATCTTATGTTCAACGACCTCGGCATGTACAAGGATGTCAATAATGGATCAGGTATGGAAGGTGGAGAAAACGAGGTGGCATCTGCATTAGCCGACTTCGACAACGATGGCCACCTTGACGTGGCAGTACTCCGTGAAAGCGGGCTTGGAATTTTTAAAAATGAAAGTGCCGGTAAGTTTGCCGATGTTTCAGAAGACCTAGGAGCTGACACGAGAAAGGGCAATGGAAAAAGAATGCTTTTTGTCGATACTGATCACGAGGGCGATCTGGACGTGATCATCGGCGGAATGGGCGAAAGGTTATTTCAGAATAACGGCGACGGGACGATAACCGATGTCACTACATCATCCGGATTTTTGGGTGATGCTGCTTCTACCACCGATCTTGCTTTAGGTGATTTCGATGACGATGGAGATATCGACATTTTCGCTGTAAGAGCCAATGGAAAAAATGTACTTTATTCCAACCTGAGGCAGGGTAAATTTGAAGATGCCACAACAAAGGCAGGGATTCAATCGCTAACTTCTTTTGGCGCTGTAGCCGTCGGCGATTATAACAATGACGGCTATCTGGATATATTCATCACAACCACCGACGGATCAGCCTATCGGTTATATAAGAATAAAAGCGACGGCACTTTCGAGGAAGATAAAGCCTCTTCAGTAGGTTTTGAAGCTTTAAGAGCCATAAAAGGCCATGATGCTTTGTTCCTCGATTTCGACAATGACGGCCACCTCGATATCCTCGTGGTCGGCGAACCACATGCTACCGGTGTGAAAGGCATCATGCTTTATCACAATGACGGTTGGGGAAATTTTGCGGAAACGAATCGCCTATTGCCGCAGGAAATTGTCGGAGGATTACAAGTTATAGCGGCAGACTACAATGAAGACGGAGACCTCGATTTATACCTTATCGACCTGGATGGAAAATTGCATTTACTGCGCAATGACGGAGGTAATAGTAATCACCACCTCAAAATGAAGCTTGTCGGTTTAAGAACCGGGAGCGGTAAAAACAATCATTTTGGCATAGGCGCAAAAGTTGAAGTTCGAGCAGGTAATCTGTATCAAATGCTGGTAGTCACTTCACCGGAAGTACATTTCGGCATGGCCAACCGCACTAAAGCCGATGTCGTCAGGATCATGTGGACGAATGGCGTGCCGCAAAATATGTTCTTCCCCGATAGCGACCGGAGTCTCATCGAAGAGCAGGAGCTGAAGGGCAGTTGCCCGTTTCTCTATACCTGGGATGGGGAGAAATACGTGTTTGTCAAAGACATGATGTGGCGCAGCGCGCTGGGCATGCCACTCGGAATCATGGGAGGTAAGGCCGCCTA
>JBGSYX010000604.1:0-2223 GCA_041750735.1 Cyclobacteriaceae bacterium | reverse complement strand
AGGCTCCTGCCTTTTTCTAGAAATTAAAATCTGTGCAAAATCAGAAAGTGAAAGGACTATTATGCTAAACAAAGCCAATACACTTCGTGGTTACACATTGCAGAGCCGCGATGGGGAAATAGGGACAGTCAAAGAATTTTACTTTGATGACCAGCACTGGACGATTCGCTATCTGGTCGCCGATACGGGGAATTGGCTTACGGGCAGGACAGTATTGATCTCTCCACATTCGCTTATCGGCGTGAATAAGGAAGAACACCAGATCGTCATCGATTTAACCAAAAAGCAGATTGAGGAGAGCCCATCCTTAACAAGTGACAAGCCTGTATCGCGACAATTTGAGGAGGCCTACCTTGGGTATTATGGAATGTCGCCATATTGGGTTACCCCGTACATGTGGGGACCTTCCCTTTATATGTCACATGACCACGAGAAATGGCTCAAATCCACTCATAATGGTGAGAAACCATGGGATCCCCATTTGCGCAGCACTCAAGATGTACGTGGCCATCACATTCAGGCCACAGATGGCGAGATTGGCCACGTAGAGGATTTCATCATCGATGATGAGACGTGGGAAATTCTTTATCTAATCATCGATACACGGAACTGGTGGCCGGGGAAAAAGGTCTTGATTTCGACGCAATGGATTGAACGCGTGAGCTGGGACGAAGAAAAAGTTTTCATAAATCTTAACTGCGAAAGCATCAAACAGTCACCTGAATATATAGAGGAATCCCTGCTCACACGGGATTATGAAACTAAACTGCATCGACACTACAATCGCCCTGGACATTGGGTAGCTGAATCGACTGACAAAAAACACGGTGGGAGAAAATTAATATGAAGAGGAATGTCTATGTACTTCATTTTTTAATGTGTATTTTCTACTGTGCTATTGGACTGTTTTCGCTAAGCGCTATTGCTCAGGGCTGGAATTATGATCATTGGCCGATGATGGGCGGAAGTTGTGGTATGTGGGGTATGGGGATTTTTGGTTGGATTATCATGATCCTTGTGATTGTTGTGCTATTTCTCGCCACTGTTTGGCTGATAAAGCAAGTTAGAAAATAGCCGGGGTTTTCCCCAAATATTATGACAATTCATTGTCAGCGTTAGGAATAAAGACAAGTCGAGATGCTGCTTATACTAGCCAAAATGATTAACATTACCGATTTCAAATAGCCTATACAAAAGATAAGTTGATATGTCTTTGTAAGATTTACCTATCAAACTCAAGGGTAGAGTTCATGTGCCGGTTGGCGTCTGGTCATGGGAGGATTTCAGGTTAAAGCGCTGAAAAATTGGAGAGTTGGAATATGAAGACCAACGTTCTTTCCCCAGAACAGCTTCATACTGTGGATGCCTACTGGCGTGCTGCCAACTATCTATCGGTCGGCCAGCTTTATCTTTGCGACAATCCGTTGCTTAAAAAGCCGCTTAAACTGTCGCATGTGAAGTCCATGTTACTCGGGCATTGGGGCACCACACCGGGCCAGAACTTCATTTACGTGCATTTGAACCGGGTCATTAAAAAATACGATCTGGATATGTTCTATATTGCTGGTCCTGGCCACGGTGGTCCTGCTTTGGTTGGTAATACTTACCTTGAAGGCACTTACAGTGAAATTTATCCGAATATCACCCGGGACGAATCTGGACTGAAAAAGTTGTTTACTCAATTTTCTTTCCCGGGTGGTATCCCCAGTCATGTTTCGCCCGATTGCCCTGGCTCAATCCACGAAGGTGGAGAATTGGGATATTCACTAAGTCATGCTTTTGGCGCCGCATTTGATAATCCGGAACTAATTGTAGCTTGTATTATTGGTGATGGTGAAGCCGAAACTGGTCCATTGGCAACCGCATGGCATTCCAACAAGTTCCTAAATCCGATTACCGATGGAGCCGTGTTGCCGATTTTGCATCTGAATGGCTATAAAATAGCAAATCCTACGGTGCTGGCACGTATCGAGCATAAGGAACTGGATCAGCTGCTTTGCGGTTACGGCTGGACGCCTTATTTCGTGGAAGGGGATGAACCGGAAGAAATGCATCAACTCATGGCCGATACATTAGATAAAGTCATAGAGAACATCAAAAATATCCAAAATAATGCACGGAATAAGAACGAAGCGGATCGCCCGCGCTGGCCAATGATTGTATTCAATTCACCAAAAGGCTGGACCGGACCTAAAGAAGTAGATGGACTCCAAATTGAGGGAA
>JBGSYX010000603.1:0-5742 GCA_041750735.1 Cyclobacteriaceae bacterium | reverse complement strand
CCCCCATCATCCTTCCTGTGCCATCACCAAGTCCGACAATATTGATTTCTGTGCCTTCGATGTTTTCCTGGATAATGACCGGTAGTCCCCATTTTGAACTTAATTTGGCAAAATACGCCTTCACCTGGTCCTTGTTGAATGCTTTATAGGCTTCGTAGAAGGTGCCTTTAACGAAAACAGGGAATTCAAATTCATCCTCCAGGTCATCGATTTTTTCCAGCGAATTCAGTAGAACTGTCTTAGGAGCAAGCAGATCATGCTTTTGACAGAAATCGTAGAGGTGCATCTTATCGAGATTCGTTAGCATATCCGCATGAGGTAAAAAAGTCCTTATTCCCTGGCGTTCAAGCGCTGGCGAGATTTTAATAAAATTACGGAGCTCCGCATCGAAATTTGGAATGATAAAATCCATTTTTTCCAGGTCATGGATCACCAGCAGTCTTTCCAGTAAGGGCTCACTTCCTGCAGAAGGATAAGGCACCTGGTAAGTAATATCCACAAGATCATGAAGATATGCCCCAGGCTCCATGGCCTCATAGGACAAACCAATAATCTTAAGATCAAATTCCTCATTTTCCCTTAATGAGCGTATCACCCCTACGCCCGGTCCCGGATTATCATGTGCATTGAGTGCTGTGACGCCAATGACCAATTTTGGTTTATTCTTCATTTTCCAACAAATTCAATTGGTGTAAATGAGAAATAAAATCGTACAGATCTCCATCAAGCCGGTCGGGATTCACGTCATATTTTTCGAGAATGCTTTGTTTTATTTTCTCTTCCGAATCATTTGCCTTGATGTGATTGATAATGTCGACCGCAATGGGATTCATGGAAAAGGAGTCCCCGGTAGAGCCATTGAAAATCACCCCGGAATCACTAATGGCTACATATTTTCTGATTTTCATAACAGTTTACATTTAAAGAATTTCCCTCATTCCGGCGCACTTAAGGCTCGATATGAGTTTTGCTCATTAGAAATCATTTCACGAAAATGGATTATTCCGCTTCATGACTGCTCTGAATAATAGTTGATTGCCTTGGGGTAAGAATCGGCTATTGGTTTTAGGAATAAGTATCTATCTATAGAATGACCTAACTATAAAAATGGTTCCAATGGTGTTTAGATAATATAAACACCAAAAGGTTTAATGAAGTATCGAATAAATTTATTTCAGTTTTTGGTCTGAGCGTAATTGCAGCAAAGAAGGATTCAAAACCTTTCCTTTAAATCGGCGATATTGGGAATGGAAAGGGGTATCCATGATGAGTGAAAAGTCCTTTTTTTCCTGTAGCGGTTTATTGCTACATCAATTTCAATCGTTGGTTGTATTCTTTAATCAAGATATTCAGCTTTTTAAAATCAAGCTTCCCTTTCTCTTCTTTCAAATGCTGCAGTATAGCCAACCCTTTGCTCAATTGTGAATCGACATTTTTTACTTTGCCAACAAGGTAAATGAGGGTGCGCTGCTTCCCCGGAGTAAGTTTATAAAAATAGGTCCTTCCTTCATCGTCCTGTTCGAGCATAGCGGATAAAACTTCCGGAACCTCATGGCCAAATTCCGAATTATCCTTCTCCAATTTCAGAGTTACCTTTTCACCTACGGTTAGGCCGAGTTTAGTAACCAATAGTTTATTAATCAGCAGAAAATACCCTTCTGAAGATGGCATCAAAGCACACTGCATGGAATGCACTTCGTTTACCCGACAGATAACGCGGCGATTGTTACCTTCGATAAATAGCCGCGCTATATCTTCAGGTATTGGAAAATGATGCCCCCATAGATTAGAATCAAATTTCTGCAGGGAAGTTTGGACATTGGTCATGGCTGGTTTACTGGATATTTGCCGCTATTAATGCAATGGAGTTTATAGTTAGCTATTTTCATTTCAAACCTAAAAAGTTTTAAGCCAAAAAAACCAGTATTTTTGATTACCTAAATTATAAAGAAGTGAAAGCGCTGGTATTAGAATCTTACAAAAACCTTGTTTATAAGGATTTTCCAAACCCGGGATATAGTTACAATGAATTGCTTGTCAGAGTGAAGGCATGCGGCATTTGCGGCAGCGATATCCACGGATACGACGGCAGCACAGGGCGTAGAAATCCACCTCTGATCATGGGGCATGAAGCTTCAGGCATAGTAGAAGAAGTAGGTACCGATGTAAAGAGCTTCGCTCCAGGTGATCGTGTTACCTTCGATTCAACCGAATTTCCATTGAATGACTGGTTTACTCTCCAAGGAAAATATAATCTGAGCGATAACCGGAAGGTCCTCGGTGTATCGCCAAAGGAATACCGACGACATGGGGCTTTTGCGGAATACGTGGTAGTTCCTGAACATATCGCTTACAAACTTCCGGATAAGGTGAGTTTCGAACAGGCCGCCATGGTGGAACCCGTAGCGGTGGCTACCCATGCCATCAATCTCACACCTATAAAAATGCGCGATACAGTCCTGGTTGTTGGTACCGGAATGATCGGCTTATTCCTGATACAGGTGCTCCGTTTATCCAATGCGGGTGTCATTATCGCCGTGGATATTGATGATGAAAAGCTAAAAATGGCCAGCAAATTCGGCGCTGATTATACCTTTAATTCTAAGGACGAAAACTTAACAGATGACATAAAACGACTGACTCAGGGCCGCGGTGTGGATGTATCATTCGAAGCAGTCGGTATTTCTCCATCAGTGAAAACCGCCATCGATAATGTCCGGAAGGGCGGAACAGTGACACTCGTCGGTAACCTTTCTGCGAATGTTGATCTCCCGCTTCAATCAGTAGTGACTCGTGAAATACGACTGCAGGGGAGTTGCGGTATTGCCGGCGAATATCCACAAGTGCTGGAGATGATGGAAAAAGGGTTGATTAATGTCGATGCGCTGCTAAGCGCCAAAGCTCCATTGAGTGATGGCGCTGCCTGGTTCGATCGACTCTACGCAAAGGAACCGGGACTTTATAAGGTGATTTTAAATCCATAGGATCAGATGGTAAGGATCGGAATTATCGGTTGCGGTAAAGTAGCGCATCTTCATGCCAAAGCCATTGCAAATCTCCCTGATGCTAAACTATGCGCAGTTCATAGTCGCACCCCTGAAAAAGCTATAAGCTTTGGAAAAGTTTACGGTGCCAGGGGGTATAGTGATTTAAACCATATGGTAGTCTCGGAAAAGCTGGATTTGGCAATAATATGCACACCACATCCCAACCACCGTGAATCAGCAATAATTGCTTTACAAGCCGGCGCTCATGTATTGGTCGAAAAACCATTGGCAGCATCCCTGGCCGATTGTGATGCCATGATAAATGCCGCTAAAATCCATGGGAAGAAACTCGGCGTTATCAGTCAAAGGCGGTTTTATGTACCGGTGATGCGGGTTAAAAAGGCCATCACTGATGGCAAAATAGGCAGACCGGTTTTAGCGACAGTGAATATGTTTGGATGGCGCGATGAGAATTATTACAAATCCGATCCATGGCGAGGCTCCTGGGAGCATGAAGGTGGCGGAGTGCTGGTGAACCAGGCGCCGCATCAACTGGATGTGCTGCTGTGGCTCATGGGTGAAATCGAGGAACTCTATGGGATTTGGGCCAATCTGAACCATCCCTATATCGAGGTGGAAGATACGGCCATGGCAATCATCAAATTCAAAAATGGCGCACTTGGGAATCTGGTGGTTAGCAACTCACAGAAACCCGGTCTGTACGGTAAAATTCATATTCACGGTAGCAATGGGGCTTCCGTAGGCGTACAGCCGGAAGGTGGCTCCATGTTCATTGCTGGGATGTCCAACATCGCCGAACCGCCCATCAATGATATCTGGACCGTCCCCGGAGAAGAGTCTATGCTTGATGCATGGCAAAAAGAAGACAGTGACTTTTTTGGCACCATCGATCCAACCGTTTATTATATTCAGAAACAGATAGAGGATTTTGTTGATGCAGTAATCCACGACCGCAAACCGCTGGTGACTGGCGAAGATGGCCGTCAAACCGTTGAATTATTTACCGCCATCTACCGCTCAACACGCGATCGAAAAATCATCAAATTTCCATTGGCCCCTGAAATCGACATAAAGGATTTTGATGGAAGACAGAGGAGTAAAGAACAGTAGAACAATTCAATTTAGAAAAGTGGGGTAATAAAACTCGATCTCATAAGGGATTTTTAGCTGAATGCTATTAATAACTGTTCCTCTCATAATTCATCCTTCATAATTCTTAACCCGTACCAAGGGCCAAGAACCTAGTAACTATTTGTTCCGGTAATCCTTCCGAATCACTTCTTCAAAAACCGTCCAGTCAGCTTCCGTCATCCTATCTGGAGTGAAAAGGCAGATACCAGCCGCGCCATTTTCCATAGAGGTGCGAATGGCCATTTCGAGTTCTTCGGGAACAAGGCCATGATTCTCCGGATCGTGCTCCGACTTTTTGTTTTCAGGATTTGGGCAAATGAACAAACCACTAAAAACCGGCACCCGGTTATTTATTGAAGATACTGCCTCACCAGTCACCTCACCAACCCATTCCGGTCCTTCGAGATAGAAATCGTTGTAGTTCATCGGATAAAAAGCATCGATATTCCATTTATCCCATTCTTGTCGCACTATTTTCTTAGCTATTGAATTTGGCCCCGGGAAAACAGCGGCATTTATTTTTTTGCCTTTGGCATGCACGTCATCCGCTAGCCTGTTGACAATGTCGGTGATTAGGTCATACCTGAATTGTTTCCATTCTTCCACTTGCGAAGGATCTTCCACTGCCTTGATGTCAATGCCGGTTTTTTCTTTGAAATCTCCAACACACTTTTCACAATAACAGTAATCGAATTGCGGGTATTCCTTATCCATCACTAAGCCATATTTATCCCAAAGCCCCCTTGCCAGAATTACATCCGGAAATCGGATATAATCCAGGTGAATGCCATCTACAGATTCTACTGTTGCCACCGTGCCATACATTTCTGATAGAAACTGGTACACTTCAGGTCGGCTAGGGCAAAGAAATTTGTAATAATCCACATAAGCCGGTTTATCAAATGCGGACTCCCCGACGCCATTGACAGCATACCACTCCGGTTTAAGTTTCGGATTCTCACGTTGCACCATAGTCGGTATCCAGGCATGGAATTCCAGTCCTGAGTCTTTTGCAATTTTCCCTACCCGGGCATAAGTAGATGGATCCTGTCCGCCATTATACATCAGGCCGTCAATACCTTTCGTTTTCAGATCAGTGAACTGATCTTTCAATTCCTGATCCGTCATTTTCCCGGGGCCACTGAGCCAGCCATAGACGGGGATTTTATAGGGTTGTGGAGCTTGGCAGGAAAAAATGAAAATTATGATTAAAACTAATAGGATGTTTTTCATGATCTATTTGAAAAAAACGGTTTAGCATTCTTGAATAGGTCATATGTCTTAAGTGAGCCCGCTATCATCATTCATAACTCATAATTTATAATCCATAACCTGCATATCTATTTCTTATACTTCCAGATATTCCCCTGGATCACATCTTCAATCTGCCTGAAATATTTTACTGTTTCTACCTGCAATTCCATGGTTGCGTCTTCGTCGCAAACGAGGATGGCATGCCGGTGCAATTGCAGCATGGAAACGGTCCACATATGGTTCACGCCTTTTTCAACGGCTTCCCGCAATGCACGGGCTTTATTGTACCCCGTTATTACTAGCATCACTTCTTTTGCATCCATCACGGTACCAACACCGACAGTCAATG
>JBGSYX010000602.1:0-7914 GCA_041750735.1 Cyclobacteriaceae bacterium | reverse complement strand
GCATAGTGACCCTCGCGCAGCACATTCAAAGGGAGCGGCGTGGCTGGAATAGCATCCCCCTTGCGGGGACGCTCAACCTATGTTTTTAAATGAGAAGTGCCCCCGGCGCGGCTCGAACGCGCAACCTACTGATTCGAAGTCAGGTACCCTATCCAATTGGGCGACGGGGGCAAGAAAACTATCAAATTATTGTGTCAAATACGTCAAAACAGTTCTATTTTAATGGTTTTAACTCCGGGTATTCTGTCTTAAGCCTCCATTCTGTCTATTCTGTTAATCTACTTTATTGCGTAAGCCATAATTACACCACACTGAAAGCCTTACTCATTTTCTCCATGGCATCATCTTGCTGATCGGTTGTAGAGTGAGCATACACATTCATGGTGAGGTTGATGGTAGCGTGTCCAATTATACCCTGAACTACCTTTGGTGGTATCTTCAACTCATTAATCATATACGAAACTGCAAAATGCCTCAAATCATGGAATCTAATCTCCGGCAATCCAGCCAGTTTAGCCTGCTCTTTAAAATTCCTCAATAAATTCCGAGGACCGAAAGGAGTGTCATTAGAAGTCACAAACATTAGCTTCTGATTTTCTTTGAGAGGGTGAGCCACTAATGCCTCATAAACAAAATCGGGGAGCTTGATAGTCCTTTTCGAAGCTTCGGTTTTGGGTTCGGAGATCACTAATCCCCTACCGGGTAGATACTGTACCTGCTGTCTAATCGTTATAGTATGGTTTTCTTTATTAAAATCATCCGTCCCTAAGCCTAATATCTCACCTTCTCTAAGGCCGATATAGGCCAGAGTGTACATGGGATAAAATCTCGATCCCCTCACCTGGTCTAAAAATCGTTTGGATTGCTCTACTGTCCAAGTGACCATAGACTTTGTAGTTGGCCGGGGAGAATCTACCAGGTCGCAGACATTTCTAACAACCAGCCCCCACTTCACCGCTTGCTCTAAGGCCTTATGAAGTACAGCGTGCATATATTGGACAGTTCTCTTAGACAGTCCTGAATTCACCTTTAAAGTGTAAAAGTTTTGCACCATGTCGGGTCTAAGCTGGGTGAGTTTGATTGATCCTAATTCGGGGACGATATGTTTTCTTATAAGGTAGAGGTAACTCTCTACTGTCTTTGGGCGGAGTGATGATTCCTGCGAGGTCATATACTGTTCAAGATAATCTGATAACGTTATATCCTTAGCATCAATGAAAATACCCTTATTGACGGCTTCTTTCTGTTCATGGAGCCAATCTCTGACTTCTTTCTGGACTTTGGAATATTTGACCTTCTTCTTGCCGTTAACGTAAATTTGACCTACCCATAGGCCATCTTCACGTTTATAAATACTTCCTTCACCACGGCTTCGTCTCTTGGCCATTCTTATCCTTTCGAAATCATTATACTTGATTTTCGAACGCTTGGTCTATACAATCTTCCCTATATGGATAATGAATTTTCAATACAAGACATTGCTAAACAATTAGGAAGCATGGGGGGTAAATCTACCCGAGAGAAATATGGCAGTGAACATTTTAAAAGGATCAGTAAGTTAGGACTCGAATCACGCCGGGCAAAAGCTAAAATTAAAAAGGAACAAAAAAATATATGTTGCTAACCTTATTTTGTAAATGTTGCGGAAAGGAGTTTCAACGTCATCACTATTTTGTTTGGTCTACAGATGTATTTTGTTCAGTAAACTGCCGTAATCAATATGTGCGAAAGGCCTCTTTGCATTTAGTTAAAAATCAAAAAGATACAAGGTATTCGATACTTAATAGAGACCATTATGTTTGTAAAAATTGCGGGGACGGTAGTGTTCGTCTGAACATCCACCACATTGATGGATCGGGAGATTGGAGTGACTGGGAAAAATCTAACAATGATAAAGACAATCTCATTACATTGTGTTCTTCTTGCCACCTCAAATTACATTATAACGAAAAAAACAAAAGAGATATAGTTTGATCCTTATTTGCCTACTTTACATTCAAGCGGTTGGTTGAGATACTAACTTAATGAAATTAAAAATCAAAACATCTAAGCAGGTGGAACACGTTATTGTTGATACATGTACCGAGTATGGAGAAATCGTACTTGGGGAAGTTAATAGTTCAATCATTCTATGAAGACAAGCGAATCGATAAAAGCAATCGCTCCGGCACTTTTAAAAGCCCAAATGGAAATTGGAGCGGCCAAGAAAGAAGCGGAAAATCCCTTTTACCATAGCACTTATGCTGACCTTGGCGAAGTCATGCGAGTCTGTAAAAAGCCGTGTAATGATAACGGAATTACTATTTTACAACCACAAGACGCTGACGAAAATGGTAACTATGTCGAGACCGTATTACTTCACGAATCAGGGGAGTTTATATCTTCCCGAATGAAGGTAGCGGTGAAAGCAGATCACGATCCTCAAGCTTTAGGTAGTGCTATCAGTTACGCAAAAAGATACTCATTACAGGCGATGCTTTTTATCCCATCGGAAGATGATGATGGTGAAAAGGCAACCACTCACAGCCAACAATCTCCTCAAGAGACAAAGAAAACCACAACTACTACCCCAGCCGAAACTACTACCACCGCTCCAGTATGTGATGTCTGTAAAACTCGAATGGTTCATAAATCCGGAGCTAAAGACGGCAAAAACTGGTCAGGGTGGTTTTGCCCGAAAAGCACACCGGAAAATAGACACCCTACAATTTGGGACAAACAGTAACCATTATCAATTTAAATTTAGACAATGCCCATAATCACCAAAAACAAAAAACTTGATAAAAGAAGAAAGGTAACAAAAGTTGTTGATAGATGGTTTAACAAGTACACCAGGGCCTCGGCAGTCGCAGGTCTGATCTTTGGATCTCTTTTAGGGTGTTATTTTGGCAGTTTGATATCCAATACCAAAAATGGCTCACCTGAGGCTTTTAAACAATCTTTAGAGGTAAAAGAGATAATTGCTCAAGAACCATACTGCGACTTTAATGCTCTCACTTACATAAGGTGTAGGGGACACCAGTTAGGTTATGACGATTTTACTATCTCCAAGTTTGTGAGAATTGGCAGAGCTGAAAGTAGTTTAAATCCATTAGCTAAAAATCCTAAATCGACTGCTACTGGTATCTATCAATTCATTAATGGCACTTTCCATCGATACTGCAAGGGAAAGAATGTCTATGACTTCAAAGACAATATAGATTGTTTCTATAAAGTGTTAGAGGTTGACGGTTATCCGAAAGGATTGAACCACTGGAATGCCAGCAGGTCAAAATGGGATATATGAAACTATCAAAAGAGCTTTTAGGCCTCAATTATCAAATAATTTTAAACGCAATGGAGCGATCCAAAGGTCGGTCAGCAGGTTACAAAGCCGGTCTGATCGAATTGGAAATAATATTAGCAAAAGAATTAGTTAAATATAAAGAAATATGAAAACTTACGATAGGATAAAAATCATTTTAGAGAATCGGCCAGAGACAAGGAATAGCGATAAGAGACTTATCTGGTATTTTTGGATGGAAGAAGGATTAGCAACGAGTTTTCAAATGTTCTATGCAGATTTTGCTAAGGCTACATCACCTGAAAGTATTAGAAGGGCAAGGCAAAAAATTCAACAATTACACCCTGAATTAGGACCAACCAGCGAACTAATAAAGAAAAGGAGAGGGGTTAAATCAGCCACTAAAGGTACATTTGTTTATCGAGAAGATAATGGACAGGGGGTATTTATATGAAAAAATTAAAATCTTTCTATCAAAAACACATCTATTCAAAGTCAGAGTTATATCTTTCACTGATCGCCTTATGTCTATCTTTTGTTGTCCTAATTATTAGTTTGATGAATTTAGGGGAAAGGAGACAGGTGTTCGAGCCATCATGTTTTATCAGCCCTTTAGGGATTGGCAGTAACTTACCAAACATTACTCCCTAACTTACCCCGACAAAGAAATAATATGTACTACTATCAAAGGTTTGGAACTAAATACAACAGCCGGAGAACCGACTACCATGGCACTTCTTACATGAGCAACAAGGAAGCCCAAAAAGCATGGGAATTAGATCAGTTAGTCAATGCCGGGGAGATCAAGTCATGGAAGAAACAGGTAAAGGAAGAATTGAGGGGAGAAAATGGATCACTGATTTGCTCTTATTACTGCGATTTTGTGATTGAACATAACGATAGCATGGTTGAGTATCTTGAGATCAAATCCCCTATAACAGTTACGCCCGTTTTTCGGGTCAAATGGAAACTGCTATTAGACAAATACAAAGACAAACAAGGTTATAAATTCACAATCGAACAATGAATAAAAAGAAAAAAGAGGTTTTATCAGAAAGTCAGAAAAAATTAGCCTTTCATGGTCTTCAGGAGAGGATTGACAAGATCAAGAATGATTACCGGATCGAGCAGATCAAAAACCGTCATTCAAAAAATTATATGAACCTAATAAAGGATATTCTGAATGAGATTTGATCTATTTAGATCCACATTTACTTATTGATTAGCCACCAACCGCTTGATAGACTAATTCAATGAACAAACAAAATATCGGTAAAAACAAAACCGTAATTTCTTCTTTAGTTTATGGAATTTTGAATGATCCGGACGTATCTCTCGATTTTAAATCGACTCTGTATAAAGAACTTGGATTAGTTGTTTACCAAAGGGGGAATAAATGAACACACTCAAAAAAAGAGGCGAACTTATGGAAAGATGGTTTTTAGTTATGAAAGAAATCATGGCAATTGCCAAAGAGTTGAAATCTTCACGATTAGAAGACAGAGCATTATACCTATCTGAATTATTTTATAAAAAGCTCAATCAACGCCTCAAAGTCAAATCTAAATCCATTGTTGATGTAATAGCTGAGATGGATGATGACAGTGGAGAAGAAAATGAGGAGGAGAAAATATGAAAACCCACCTTCATCTACCCACCGTCTTCCTCATCATGGTACTTACTCTCATTATTATTAGTTTTATAATCCTAATAGGGGGATTGATATGAAATCAACAGAAGAAAGAATAGAGGAGATTGTTAGAGATTATAAATTTACAGATATTAATACGGCTCAAATTGAGAAGATAATGCTTAGACTTCGGTTAGAAAATTTAGTAGATATGGCTAAGTTAGAACAGTTAAAGGAGAAAATATGACCAAAGAACAATTTATCAAACGCTTTGGTGAAAATCCCGAAGATGTGTTAGGTCCTGATTGGAAAAATAACATTGAAGAATACTTGGAAAATAGTGAACCATGTTGCATCTGTGAGAGTTCACCTTGTGTGTGTAAGGGGGAGAAATGAAAAAAATGGAATATCGTCGGAAGTTTGTTCTTGAAGTGCTGGGGTGGAATAAAAACCACAGTTCGCCTGACTATTACATAAAAGACTGTACCGATAATCAACGATTTGAAGGTTGGTATAAGTTACAAATTAAAAACAAGAAATGAGTTCCGATAACGGCATTATCCTCAACCTAAAAGACTTAACTGTTACCCGGTTAACGACAATTAGAAATACACATCGATGACAATTAGAAATGCCCACTAACAGAGGCGAGGGAAGGGTTACACTCTCATGAAGTAAGGAGAGCAAATGACCGCAACCGACGCCCAAGTGAGGCTAATCATGAAAGAACGCTCCAACGGAAAAACACAGGAACAAGCGGCAGTCAAAGCGAATGTACGCAGCCGAAAAACGGTACAAAAATATGAACAATTGGGCCAGGTACCCAGTGAATTAAAACAACCGCGGACACATCGAACCCGGCTAGACCCGTTTGAGGGGGACTGGGCAGAGGTAGAGAAGAAACTGAAAGAAGCGCCGGAATTGGAAGCGAAAGCGCTGTTTGAGTGGTTATGCGAGCGAGACGGAGCCAAATACCAAGAAGGGCAGCTGCGCACCCTTCAGCGCCATATCAGCAACTGGCGGGCATTGAACCGTTCACAGATGCTGATCTTGGACCAGGTACATCAACCCGGGGAGGTTCTGCAAAGCGATGGAACGTGCATGAACGAGTTGAATGTCACGATCCAGCAGGAGAAGTTTGAGCATATTGTGATCCACAGTGTCCTACCCTACTCCAATTGGGAGTGGGGCCGGGTGGTACAAAGCGAGTCGCTATTGGCCATCCGACTGGGACTGCAAAGTACACTAATAAAACTTGGCTATGTACCCCAGGTGCATCAAACGGACAATACCACCGCTGCCACGCACAAACTGGGGCTGGATGGACGCCATAAAAATCTACGAGAACGGGGATTCAATGAGGAATATCTGCAACTCCTGGCGCACTATGGAATGGAAGCACGTACGATCCATGTCGCCAGTCCGAATGAGAACGGCGATATCGAAGCTTCCAACGGTGGTTTGAAACGGGCAGTAGAACAACACCTGTTATTGCGCGGCTCCCGTGATTTCACAAGCATTGCCGCCTACGAAACCTTTTTGTTTGGCATTATGGGAAAACGCAACGCCGGACGGCAGCAAAAATTGGCTGAAGAACTGGCGGTGATGAAACCCCTCCTGGTGGCACCCTGGCCACACATGCGCGAACTCAATGTCCGGGTGGGCAACAACGGCATCCTGCGGGTAGGCGCTAACGGCTACACTGTTCCGAGTGGACTGAAAGGCAAACGTGTCAGTGTGCGAGTCTACGAATGGGAAATCGAAGTCAGGTATGCCAACCAGCGGGTGGAAACCCTGCCGCGCTTGACCGGCGCTAACCACTACCACATCAACTACCGGCATGTCATCGACAGCCTACTGCGAAAACCGGGTGGATTTCGCAACTACCGCTACCTCGAAGATCTGTTCCCGCAGGAAGTCTTCCGCCAGGCCTGGGAAGCTCTCAAGGCATATATGCCGCCGCGCAAGGCTGATATGGTCTACCTGCGCATCCTCAAACAAGCCGCTCTTGGGTTGGAAACGGATGTCTCTCAGGCCCTCACCTTCCTTTTGGCCAGCAAAACTACCTGGGATGACAACACACTGGCTGAGCTGTTACAGCGACCTGCCCAGCGGGCTATTCCCAACCTCATCCCGCAGGTGGTTAATCTGTCTATCTACGACCAATTGCTCCAGCTGGAGGCCTGCTATGCCACAAATTGAGCAGCTCCAGCAGCACCTGCGCACCCTGCGCATGCCCACCGCCGTAGAAGTCATTGACGATTTACTCACCACCGCCATGCGTGAAACCTGGTCCATCGAGATATTTCTGGCTGAATTGCTTGAACAGGAACTGGAAGGCCGCCGCCAACGCCGCACAGAACGCCTTCAAAAATCGTCCCACCTGCCTGCCGGGAAAAACCTGGCCAATTTCGAACAGGAACATCTATCTCTGCGCCTGCGCCGCCAACTGGCCCAACTGTGTACCGGTGATTTTGTGGATCGGGCTGAAAATTTACTCGTCTTTGGTTTGCCAGGACGTGGAAAAACCCATTTTGCTGCGGCCGTTGGTCACCAATTGGTCCAGGCTGGGCGCAGCGTTCTTTTCACCCCGACCTACCGTCTTGTCGATGACCTGCTACGCGCCAAACGTGATCTGCTTCTCGAAAATGAACTCCGCCGCCTTGATTGCTTCGAAGTGCTTATCCTCGATGACATCGGCTATGTCCAACAATCCCGCGACGAAATGGAAGTTCTCTTTACCCTGCTCGCCGAACGCTACGAGCGCCGCAGCGTTATTATCACTTCAAATTTAGTCTTTTCTCAATGGGACCAGATCTTCAAAGATCCCATGACCACAGCCGCTGCCATTGACCGCGTCGTACACCATAGCATTATTGTTGAATTCGGAAAGGAGATCTCCAGCCACCGCGCCCAAGAAGCTGCTCAACGTATTCAGGATGAACCCAGCGAATAGATGTTTATCCGGGGCTCTGCTTTACCTCCAGCTATGGCCCTACAC
>JBGSYX010000601.1:0-4353 GCA_041750735.1 Cyclobacteriaceae bacterium | reverse complement strand
TCGTTACCCTTGTGGACTGGGCAGATAGGGAATTCACTTCTAAGGAGATGATTCAAAAAATAAATGCCGAGCTCGCCCTAAAAATAAAAGGTGCTCAGGCTTTTGCTTTTGGCCCTCCTGCCCTGCCAGGTTTAGGTAATGGCTCCGGATTTAGCATCATGCTTCAGGATCGCGCGGGAAATACTCCTGCATACCTGGCTGAAAATGCCATGCGTTTCATGCAGGCGGCTAGACAACGAAAAGAGATTGGTTCAACATTTACTCCTTTTCAGGCTTCAGTTCCCCAACGATTCATGGATATTGATAGAGAAAAAGCACTGAAGCTTGGTGTTCCTCTTAATGATTTATACACTACCGTTGGAGCCTTTATGGGTGGCGCATATGTAAATAATTTTACCAGGTTTGGCCGCTTATATAAAACGTATATTCAGGCCGAACCAGAATATCGTGTCGATGAAAGTCAAATAAATAATTTCTTTATTAAAAATTTGGAGGGCAATATGGTGCCATTGGCGACTATTGCTACCGTCAAGCCTATCTCTGGCCCTGATTTTACGAATCGATTTAATCTCTTCAGATCGGTAGAAATTACTGGCAGCCCTGCTCCCGGATATACTTCCGCCCAGGCGATGACTGCCCTTGAGGAGGTTGCCGCTGAAGTATTACCCTCGGACATGAGTTATAGCTGGAATGCGATGTCATTTCAGGAAAAGAAAGCCTCCGGCTCGTTGGGAATCATCATGACCTTTTCATTGCTATTCGTGTTTTTAATCCTCGCTGCCCAATATGAAAGCTGGTCATTACCCTTCGCTATTTTGTTGGGAACACCTTTTGCCATTTTCGGGGCCTTGTTTTTCTTATGGATAGCACGACTAACAAGTGTCACATTTGAAAATAATATTTTTGCCCAGGTTTCATTCGTGATGCTCGTAGGTATGGCAGCTAAAAACGCTATCCTGATCGTGGAGTTCGCCAACGATGAATTCAAAAATGGAATGAGTCTTTTTGATGCGGCGATCAAAGCTGCAAGCTCAAGATTTCGGCCAATACTTATGACTGCTTTTTCCTTTATTCTTGGTGTTTTACCGTTGGTTTTAGCAAGTGGTTCTGGTGCTGAATCACGTAAAGTTATGGGAATGGCCCTTTTAGGCGGCATGAGTGTCGCTACTATCTTAGGGGTTTTCTTTTATCCAATGTTGTTTCTACTTGTTGGAAAAGTTGCGGGTTATGAGAAAAAAAGAGATCGCGAGTTGGCTAGTGCTAAAGAAACTTCTAACTAATTAGAAAAGAGATTCAGAATGAAAACTAAACTTTCATTTATCATCATAGGACTTCTTGCCATCTTCATAGTTGAAGGATGTAATGTAGGGCCCAGTTTTAAATCCGACAGATCTCAAATCGATTCCACACAAGTCTATCGCTACGATAGCCTTCATCTGGCCATGACAGATTCTGTTTTAAATATCAGTTGGTGGAAACTGTTTGACGATCCCATCATTGATACATTGATCACCATAGGGCTCAGAGAAAATAAGGATGTATTGATCGCCTCCAGTAGAATTGAACAAGCCATGGCACAATTGGGCTATACAAAAGCTACTATGTGGCCATCCATAGGGTACCAGGCTGGCGCAGCAAGAGGTAACGTATTTCAAGGTCTGCCGAGTGAAAATTCACAAAATGTTTTCACCGGTTTCGGAACTCTAACCTGGGAGTTGGATTTTTGGGGAAAATTCAGGAGAGCCAATGAGGCCGCGAGAGCTGACCTGTTAGCTACAGAATATGGTCAAAAAACTGTACAGATCGGCTTGATATCATCTATCGTTGGCACATATTATCAATTGCTTGACTTCAAATGGCGCGAAATGATTGCCATAAAAACAACCGCATTAAGACAAGCTTCACTTGAGATAATACAAGCCAGATACGATAAGGGAATTATTCCGGAAATCGATTTGAATCAGGCCCAAATCCAAAAAGCCATTGCTGCATCAACAATACCTGTTTATAGGCGTCAAGTCGCACAAACAGAAAATGCACTGAGTATATTGCTTGGTAGAAATCCTGCTCCACTAACTCTAGGCGTCGATCTGGAAAATCAGGACCTACCTCCGGATATTCCGGTTGGTCTGCCTTCCATGCTCATGGAACGAAGACCCGATGTACTAAAAGCGGAAGCATTGCTTCATGCACAAACCGCCAGGATTGGGGTAGCTATTGCGCAGCGATTTCCTGCCATTAGTCTTACCGGTATATTAGGAGTAGCAAGTACAGAAATTTCCAGTCTTACGGCTAATGGGGCTGCGTTCAATGCTAGTGCCAGCCTGATGGGTCCTCTTTTTGAATTTGGTAAAAATAAAAAGCGAGTTGAAATAGAGCGAAAGAAAACAGAGCAGGTTTTATATCAATATGAACTTACTGTCATCACCGCCTTTCAAGAAGTAGAAGATGCCCTTGTGGAAATATCAACTTTGAAAGACGAACTGCGCGCAAGACAGGATCATGTGAATGCAGCACAAAATGCCCAGCGTTTATCTGCTGAAAGATATGATAAAGGAGTAACAAGCTTTCTTGAGTTAATAGAAAGCCAAAGGCAAGCATTTGAGGCTGAGCTCAGCCTTTCAGAAACCACACAGAAATTATTCAATGGATATGTGATGCTTTATAAAGCGTTGGGTGGCGGATGGTTATCTGAAGAAGAAATGAAAGCCGCGGCAGGTAACAAGTAATACGATGATTGCCATATAAACATCTCGATGTGGTGATTATATGGCAATCGATTTTTTTTAGTCTCTCGTCTTAAAGCACCCTCGCCCGCTGATACAAAGTCGCGGATCGACAGGGCCATTATCCGGCCCACCTGCCCCAAGCGATTTTATACACCAGAAAATGGTATTTGCATCATCAAGCACAAAGGCATCATCGTCACCTCCCTGAAGTGTGCCAAACGGATTTTTTGATTTCAAGAAACGACAAAAATTTCTATTTACAAGTTTTCCTTCGTTCATATCAGGCTAGGTTTAGGATTGCTCGTTTAACAATTGTTTTAAATATAGGCACTTTGTAAGCATTTCCAGGGAGTGGTGTTGCTCCTTTCATTGAAGCTTCCCCTGCTAATTTGGCGACAGATTCATCAATTGTTTTGCCTATCAACAAATTTGCTGATTCCTTAATTTTTATGGGTATTGGCGCGGCTGCTCCCAGCACAATTTCAGCGTTTTTGCATTTACCACCCACAATTTCGGCCACAACTGCCACATCAGCGATTGCCCAATCATGCGATTCTCTTGCTCCCTGCTTTATGTAATAGCTCTTTGTTCCTGCATTTGCAGCCGGAATAGTAACAGATGTAATAAGCTCTGTGGAGGCCAGCACATTTTCTGTCCGACTATCTGACTCCGGATGAACGAAGAATTTTTCTAATGGAACTTCTTTTCTTTTTCCATCAATAGTAGCGATTGTAACTTTGGCATTAAACGCCATAAGCGCGGTAGATACCGAAGATGAATGTACGCTTGCGCAGGTCTGGTTTTGTATGATGGAATGGAACTCATTTTCTCCTTTCTGGGCAAAACAGGTTCCTGATCCTTTCCGGTAACACTCATGGTCTTTTGAGCGGAAATACCAGCATCGGGTTCGCTGGGCCAGGTTTCCTCCCAAAGTGGCGCTATTGCGCAATTGCGCCGTTCCTGCATGTGCAACAGCTAAGTGAAGCGCGAGGTAGTGACTTTTAATAGTCTCGTTGCTTTCTAGCTCAGCTAGCGTGACATTGGCTCCAATTTTTAATCCGCCTTTTTCATCAATCTCAATCTTATTGAGTCCGGGAATATTTTTGATGCTTACTATCGTAGCCGGATTCACTAAGCCTTCTTTCATGAGGTCCATTACATCAATACCTCCGGCTTTGAAAATGGATGATACCCCATTGGCTTTTTTGCCGAGGATATCTGAAACTGTAGCATTGACGCTCTTTAAAGCATCTTCAACAGATGTTGCTTCGTACCAACTGAATTTATTCATGGTTTTCTACTTATATTTTATTCAAAGCTTTCAGAATCTTATCAGGAGTAATCGGTAGTTCATATATCCTCACTCCTATTGCATTATAAACGGCATTAGCCACCGCTACTGCCGTTGCAATATTGGCTGGTTCGCCGATACCGTAGGCATCAGTGGAAGACCTTCCACCATAATCCTCTACAATGATGGCCTCTATCTCAGGTATTTCCATGGAGTATGGCATTTTGTACTGATCAACATTGGCATTCATCATCATGCCAGTCTGTTTGTCCATAACCCTGTATTCATAAAGTGCATATGAAATGCCCTGGATTATTCCACCGTTGATTTGAC
>JBGSYX010000600.1:0-21134 GCA_041750735.1 Cyclobacteriaceae bacterium | reverse complement strand
GTTCAGAAGAAGTTCAATATGACCGAATCGTAAAACTATAATAATTAAACCTCAGAAAAGCTATCGCGCAAAATGAAACCTTAAACACTTAAACTTACCAAAATGACTACATTAGACTGGATTGTACTGGCATTGTTTTTTCTTGGACTCATTGGCATCATCGTATGGGTGATGCGTCAGAAAGAAGAAAATACCTCCGATTATTTCCTCGCAGGCCGTGATGCCACATGGATTGCTATAGGTGCATCTATTTTTGCCTCAAATATAGGATCAGAACACTTAGTTGGCCTCGCTGGCGCCGGCGCTTCAAGTGGTATGGCTATGGCACATTGGGAAATGCACGGGTGGTTTATACTGCTGTTAGGCTGGCTTTTTGTCCCGTTTTATACACGAAGCAAAGTCTTCACTATGCCGGAGTTTCTGGAAAGACGGTTTAACCCACAAGCTCGCTCTTTTTTATCCATTATATCTCTGGTAAGCTATATACTAACTAAAGTCGCGGTAACTGTTTATGCCGGCGGAGTAGTTTTCAAAGATGTTTTTGATATTGATGCCATCCAAATTGGCTCAATGCAAATTGACTTTTTCTGGGTAAGTGCATTGGGCCTTGTCCTTCTTACCGGACTCTACACGACCTTTGGTGGAATGAAAGCTGTGCTCTACACCTCCGTATTGCAAACACCTATACTGCTTCTGGGATCAATAGTCATTCTCTTTATCGGACTTTCAAAATTAGGAGGTTGGGGAGAACTGATGCATATTATTCGTGCGACTCCGGTCAATGAACAAGGGGATAGCATGGCTAGTCTAATAAGATCCCATCATGATCCGACCTTTCCCTGGTCAGGAATACTATTAGGTTCTGCCATCATTGGCTTTTGGTACTGGTGTACAGACCAATTTATCGTGCAAAGGGTATTGTCTGGCCGGGATATGAAGCAGGCCAGACGTGGAACTATCTTCGGAGCGTACCTCAAAATGACTCCTGTATTTATTTTCCTTATTCCCGGTATGATCGCTTTCGCGCTGAATCAAAAAGGCATGATCGTTTTATCCGACAATGACGCTGCATTTTCCACATTAGTAAAGGAACTTCTGCCTATGGGCTTCAAAGGGGTAGTCGTGGCCGGTATTCTTGCTGCATTGATGAGCTCTCTGGCCAGTTTGTTCAATTCTTCGGCCATGCTATTTACTATTGATTTTTACAAAAAATATAAACCGGAGGCTACTGAAAAACACTATGTCATGGTTGGCCGAATAGCAACCGTGGTCATTGTTGCACTGGGAATTTTGTGGATTCCAGTGATGAAAGGGATGGGCAAAGTTCTCTATGCCTACATTCAGGATGTGCAGTCACTCCTGGCCCCTGGTATTGCTGCAGTATTTTTACTTGGTATTCTATCAAAAAGAATTACCCCTAAGGCAGGATTTTACGGACTGGTTATTGGATTTATACTTGGCATGACCCGTCTAATACTAAATGTTTTCAAGGACGACATGAATCCTGATGGATTGGTATATAGAATCATTTTAGCTCCGAACTGGCTGCACTATGAGGTTATAATATTCTTCATCATCATCGCATCTATTATCCTTATCAGCTTCGTGACACCAAAAGCAGATTATGCTGCAATCAAGGGTCTGACCATTGGCTCTGCCTCAAAAGAGCAAATCGCTGAAGTAAAGGCGAGTTACAATTATTGGGATGTGATCAATTCTGCCATCATTATAGGGCTCACACTCTTATTCTACTATTATTTCTGGTAAACCTTTGGAATGACTTAATTCCTGCATAATGTTAAAAGATTTAAAAAATATCGTTTGCGAGGCAAATCTCGATCTGGTAAAACATAGCCTCGTGATTTTCACCTGGGGCAATGTAAGTGCTATCGATAGAGAAACAGGTTTGGTAGTAATAAAACCAAGTGGTGTTTCTTATGACAACATGGTGGCTGAAGAAATGGTCGTAGTTGATTTGGAAGGCAAGGTGATTGAGGGCAACTACAAACCATCGTCAGACACGGCAACCCACCTAGTATTATATAGGAATTTTCCAGGCATTGGGGGAATTGTGCATACTCATTCGCCGTGGGCAACCATCTGGGCTCAGGCTGGAAAAGCTGTCCCTCCATTGGGTACCACCCACGCGGATTACTTTTATGGTGCTATTCCATGCACCCGGAAACTGAACAAAAAGGAAATCGAATCATCCTACGAACTGGAAACTGGCAATGTCATCGTTGAAACTTTCCGAAATCTGGATCCAATGGCGATACCTGGAATATTAGTAAATAACCATGGCCCGTTTGCCTGGGGAAAAGACGCACACGATGCGGTACATAATGCCGTTGTATTGGAGGAAGTTTCTAAAATGGCCTATTACACATTGAGCATCAATAATGTTCCTGCTATCGATCAGGCTTTGCTCGACAAGCACTATCTGAGGAAGCATGGGAAAGATGCGTATTACGGGCAAAAGTAAGGGTTATGGATTATGAGTTATGAGATAGGAGTTATAGATTATGTCGTTTGACATATGACTAATTCCTTAAGAATTTTAAACTAAATAAATAATGTCAACTAAAAAATACGTCATTGGCCTGGACTACGGAACTGATTCCGTAAGGGCTATTATCGTTGATACTGCAGACGGCAAAGAAATGTCAAGTTCCGTCTTTTACTATCCACGATGGAAAGCCGGCAAATACTGTCAACCAGCAAAAAACCAGTTTCGGCAGCACCCGCTCGATTACATCGAAGGCCTGGAAAATACCATTAAAAATTCACTGAACAAGTGCAGTCCTGATGTGGCTAAAAGGGTTGTAGGCATTTCTGTGGATACCACAGGCTCTACCCCTATCGCAGTTGATAAACAGGGTACACCGCTCTCCATGACAAGTGAATTTTCCGAAAACCCAAATGCTATGTTTGTGCTTTGGAAGGATCACACCGCTGTGCGGGAAGCAGAAGAAATCAATGAACTGTCGAGATCATGGGGAGGTATCGATTACACAAAATATGAAGGTGGAATCTATTCATCAGAATGGTTCTGGGCGAAAATTCTCCATGTGCTCAGAGAAGATGAGAAAGTGCGAAATGCCGCCTATTCATGGGTTGAACATTGCGACTGGATTCCTGCCTTATTAACTGGAAACACAAATCCGTTAGAATTAAAACGAAGTCGATGCGCCGCAGGACACAAAGCAATGTGGCATCCCGATTTCAACGGTTTACCCGATGAAAAATTCCTCACAAAGCTTGACCCACTTCTATCCGGTTTACGCAATCGTCTTTTCACCGAAACCTATACAGCCGACACGCCCGTGGGAACACTTAATCAGGAATGGGCTGACAAATTAGGACTTTCCACCACAGTGGTTATTGCAGCAGGAACATTCGACGCACATGCCGGTGCTCTGGGTGGGGAAATCGAAGCCTATACCCTTAGTAAAGTTATGGGCACATCTACTTGTGATATGTTGGTGGCACCAATGGAAGAGGCCGGAAAAAAACTAGTCAAAGGAATTTGCGGCCAGGTTGATGGGTCCATCGTTCCAGGCATGCTTGGTCTTGAGGCCGGGCAGTCGGCTTTCGGTGACATATACGCATGGTTTAAAAATGTTCTTCTGTGGCCAACGGAAGAAATATTAAAAAACTCTGACCTGATCGATGAAAAAACGAGGTCTAAGCTCATAGAAAAACTAAACGACTCTATTATCGCCAGGCTGTCGGAAGAGGCTGAAAAAATCCCAATTGGCGAAACTGGAATTGTCTCTATGGACTGGATGAATGGCAGACGCACACCGGATGCGAACCAGGCTTTGAAAGGAGCCATAACCGGTCTGAATCTCGGGTCGGGAGCTCCGGCCATTTTTAAATCATTGGTAGAAGCCACGTGTTTCGGCTCCAGGAAAATAGTTGATAGATTCATCAGCGAAGGTATTCCGATTAAGAATGTGGTTGCGCTGGGCGGCGTTGCTAAAAAATCACCCTATGTGATGCAGGTGATGGCCGATGTGCTTGAAATGCCAATACAGGTTGCCAAATCTGAACAAACACCAGCCTTGGGAGCTGCTATGCTCGCTGCAACGGCAGCAGGTATCTATCCGGATACTGAAAAAGCTAAAAAAGCAATGGGAGCGGGTTTTGATGCTGAATATTTCCCGATTCCAGAGAATGTTGCCAAATACAAGGTTTTGTATGATAAATACTCCAAGCTCGGAGAATTCATCGAACAAAATTCATAATCCAGAAAACAGACATAATACATATAAAATTTAAATAAAATGAAAACCGATTTAAAGCAGTTTGAAGTGTGGTTCGTCACAGGCAGCCAACACTTATATGGTGAAGAAACGCTGAAACAAGTAGCTGAACACTCAAAAGAAATTGCGTTGGCGCTAAATAATTCGACGCAAATACCTGTAAAAGTGGTATTTAAACCCGTCTTGACAACACCCGATGCTATCTATAACCTTTGCCTTGATGCTAATAGTAACTCATCCTGTGTTGGGATCATCGCCTGGATGCATACCTTTTCTCCGGCAAAAATGTGGATCAGGGGTCTGAAAATTCTCAGTAAGCCTCTTCTGCATTTTCACACACAATATAACAGGGATATTCCCTGGTCAACTATCGATATGGATTTCATGAACCTGAACCAATCGGCACACGGTGGGCGTGAGTTTGGATTCATAAATACACGTATGCGTCTAAACAGAAAAGTAGTAGCTGGCCATTGGCAGGATGGTGAGGCAGTCCAAAAAATCAATATCTGGGCTCGTGTTGCCTGTGCCAGGCAGATGATGCAGGGTATGAAAATTGCCCGGTTTGGCGATAACATGAGGCAGGTGGCCGTAACAGAAGGCGACAAAGTGTCTGCTGAAATAAAATTTGGATATTCAGTGAATGGCTATGGCCTCGGTGATCTTGTAGCTTATGTAAATGCAGTATCGGATACTGAAATTCAAAAACTTGCCAAAATTTACGACGAACAGTATGCGGTTGCCGAAAGCCTGAGGGCCGGGGGAAAAAACCGAAAATCACTGGAAGAGGCCGCCAGGATCGAGTTGGGACTACGCGGCTTTTTGGAAAATGGAGGCTTTCAGGCATTCACGGATACATTTGAAAACCTGCACGGACTTGTTCAATTACCCGGGATTGCGGCGCAGAGGCTGATGGCCGATGGCTATGGCTTTGGTGCAGAAGGCGACTGGAAAACTGCTGCATTGGTACGGGTAATGAAAATTATGGCGGCAGGAATGACTAAAGGGACTTCGTTCATGGAAGATTATACCTATCATTTCAAACCAGGCAACAATAGTGTGTTGGGATCACATATGTTAGAAATATGCCCTTCAATCGCCAATGGTAAGCCGACGTGCGAAATTCATCCATTGGGTATAGGAGGCAAAGCTGACCCTGTCAGGTTAGTATTCGATTCACCTGCCGGCGATGCCATCAATGCCTCCATGATCGACCTGGGTGATAGGTTCCGTTTATTGGTGAATGAGGTAAAAGCTATCCCTACTGAAGAACCATTGCCAAAACTTCCTGTGGCACGTGTTCTATGGACCCCAATGCCCGACTTGAAGACAGCGGCGGCGGCATGGATACTTGCCGGAGGGGCACATCATACAGGATATAGCCAAGCTGTTACCACTGCATTTATGGAAGACTTTGCTGATATGCTGGATATGGAGATTGTGGTGATTGATGAAAATACCACGATCAGGGAGTTCAAAAATGAAATCAGGTGGAATGATCTGTATTACCACCTGAAAAAAGAGTATTGATCGAATTATTATGTTGTGGCGGGGATCGCCACAACATTGCATTTTGTTACTTTACCAAGGCAAGTATTTCAGATTCCTCGCGTTGGTATTGAAGCATCCAGTCGTAAATCAATGTATTGTAGGGATCATAATCACTACGTTCCTTGCCAATACCTGTACCATCGTAGGTCATTGACCAGGAGTTGTGCCCTACACCTGGGTAGATTGTCAATTTAGCTTTTTGAATTGGGATCAATTCGTTGATCGCTTTAACCATATTGATAGAATTATTGACAGAAACTGTACCGTCAGCATCACCATGAAATGCCCAGGTTGGAATATCCAAAAAATTCGCGGCTCGTGATGTGCTACCTCCTCCGCATATAGGCACACAAGCTGCCGCATAGCTTTCATTACCATAAGCCCCAACGTAATCAAAGGTGCCGTAACCGCCCATACTGAGCCCTGTGATATAAATCCTGCTTGGATTCACCTTATAGGTCTTTATGCAATACCCGATAAATTCATGGATTTTTTGCGCATTCCATCCGCCGTCATGGCATTGTGGTGACACCACGATCATTGGCGTATATGGCTTCCAATTATTTTTATTAATCATCATGGGCGGACCGTTGCGTAACACCAATAACAATTTGTTAGCGTCTGTACTGGAATTGCCTTTTTCACCTGAGCCATGCAGAAAGACCATCAGTGGATACACTGGGCCATCCATGGCATAGGTCGAAGGCGTGTAAACGTAGTAACCATAGGGCGAATCTGTACTTCCAAGTACATTGCCCTTATGAGTACCACCGGCATCCTGAGGTAGGTTTTTAAGGTCATTATAATTTATAGGATCATTTTCGTCAGTATTGCAACCATTCAGGAACAGGCCGCTAACGATCAGCATTAAAAATAAACTGCGAGTTTTGGTCGATTTCATCTGTGTATCCCTCCTTTTAGTCAACTTCAAAAAAAGTATTGTGCAAATTTTCAACTATATCAACGAGGTTACAAATGATTTTTCTTTTCGATGGTACATGTACAAATACGTTGGAAGAATTTGCCAAACAATCATTTGCAAATGGCACTTGGTCGTCGGCTAGTACCTATGTGTTAGAAACTTGCCGCATGGGATTTAAAGTTATTAATCAACTAATAAAATTTTTCAAATCGCAAAAGTTTTCGAAAATAATGTGGTAATCCATAGTTTTTCCCAACTAAAATTTGCTGTATATCGCATCTACCATTCTAAATTTTCATAATTGTCATCATTTTTATTCAAATGTTTAGAATATTTGAATGAAAGTCGTACTTTCATGCCCGATTTTCAAAAAATCACGCTGATATCGTAAAAATTGGCAAGAATCTTTTAGGCCTGTTCAAATCAATATCATAAATCCAGTTTCATTTATCATTTTAAACTAACCATTAGATAAAAAAGTCATGTGCGGAATTGTCGGAGTATTTGAATTGAAAGTTGAATCCCAAAGCCTGAGAGCTCAGGCGCTCAAAATGTCCAAGAAATTGCGGCATCGTGGTCCTGACTGGTCAGGGATTTATTGCGGCGAAAAAGCGGTTTTGGCCCATGAACGACTATCCATTGTTGATGTTCAATCTGGTAAGCAGCCTTTATTGAGTAAAGACAACAAACACATTTTGGCTGTAAACGGCGAAATTTATAACCATCAGGAACTAAGAAAAACACTGAACGGCTCCTATGAATTCTTAACCCTGAGCGACTGTGAGGTAATTTTGGCGTTATACAGAAAAAAGGGCATCAACTTCCTTGAGGATCTAAACGGCATTTTTGCTTTCGCTTTATATGATGAAGAAAAAGACTTCTATTTTGTCGCCCGAGACCATATGGGAATTATTCCATTGTATATGGGTTGGGATCAAAAAGGAAACTTTTATGTCGCTTCAGAATTGAAGGCGTTGGAAGGATTCTGCAATAAAATTCAGGAGTTCCTTCCCGGTTGTTATATGACAAGTGATTCGCCCGGCGAATTGATAAAGTGGTACAAACGCGATTGGCAGAACTACGAAACCGTAAAAGGCAATCCTACCAGCATTGACGAATTGAAAAACGCACTTGAGCAGGCTGTCCACAGGCAATTGATGTCAGATGTTCCGTATGGAGTGTTGCTTTCCGGTGGACTAGATTCATCGGTCGTTTCGGCGATTGCAAAAAAATATTCCGCAATGCGGGTTGAAAATAATGATCAGACGACAGCGTGGTGGCCTCAACTACATTCATTTGCTGTGGGACTGGATGGATCACCAGACCTCGCAGCCGCCAGAAAAGTAGCTGCCCATATCGGCACGGTGCATCATGAAATCCACTTTACTGTTCAGGAAGGATTGGATGCTCTCCGCGATGTCATTTTTCATCTGGAAACCTACGACGTCACCACGATCCGAGCGTCGACACCAATGTACCTTATGGCCAGAGTCATTAAATCAATGGGTGTGAAAATGGTATTATCGGGTGAGGGCGCAGATGAACTATTTGGGGGATATCTCTATTTTCACAAAGCGCCTAATGGCCAGGCATTTCATGAAGAGACAGTAAGAAAACTGTTCAAACTCCATATGTACGATTGTCTGCGCGCCAATAAATCCCTCGCTGCCTGGGGTGTTGAAGGCAGGGTACCATTCCTCGACAAAGAATTTATGGATGTAGCTATGCGCATAAATCCGGATGATAAACTGATCAGAAATGGCCGGATTGAAAAATGGGTGATTCGAAAAGCTTTTGAAGACTACCTGCCACAAGAAGTTGCCTGGAGACAGAAAGAACAATTTTCGGACGGTGTGGGATATAGCTGGATCGATTCGCTGAAAGCCATGACGAAGGAGAAGATTTCTGATGATGAACTAAAAAATGCCAAATACAGGTTCCCGATAAATCCGCCTATGTCGAAAGAGGAGTATTACTATAGAACAATTTTTGAAGAGCATTTTCCGTCGGATTCTGCTGCCGCGTGTGTGCCATCTGTGCCATCCGTAGCATGCAGTACACCGGAAGCACTCGCATGGGATGAAAGTCTGAGAAATACTAATGACCCATCTGGTCGAGCAGTGAAAAATGTTCACAACCAGAGCTATTGATATACTTAACACTGACTCGTTAGTTTCACAGTCAGTATAACTTTTGAAACCAACATACGATCTCATAGTTATCGGCGGAGGAGCTGCAGGTTTTTTTTGCGCTATTCAATGCGCAGAGCGCAATCCTCGAATGCGCATCCTGATAGTTGAAAAAGGACGGGAAGTGCTCAATAAGGTACGCGTTTCCGGCGGAGGCCGGTGCAATGTAACACACGCCTGCTTCGACCCGCAAGAAATGGTCGCACATTATCCCAGAGGAAAGAAAGAACTGCTTGGACCTTTCCACCGCTATATTTGTGGAGATATGATGCAATGGCTCGCTGACCATGGTGTTGAAACCAAAATAGAGGAGGATGGGCGAGTTTTCCCGGTCACTGATAATTCCGAAACCATCATCCGTTGCTTTCTGAGCCAATGTGAAAAGCATGAAATATCCATCCGAAAAAGCGTTGCTGTCGAGGCCTTGTCAAAAGTGGATGATTCCTGGATTATCAACACAGTTTCAGAAAATATCCCGGCAAGTAATGTACTTATTGCTTCAGGTAGTAGTCCTGCCACTTGGAAAATAATTGAATCCCTGGGTCATAAAATTATTGAACCGGTTCCGTCGCTTTTTACCCTGAACATAGTGCATCCACTGCTAAAAGAACTTGCCGGCGTTTCCATGGAAAATGTCTCCGTAAGCCTAAAAGGAACCAATATATCCCAACAAGGTCCAATACTTATCACACATTGGGGATTAAGCGGACCTTCCATCCTGAAGCTATCCGCATGGGGTGCACGCTATTTTCATGAAAAAAATTATCAGGCTGTCATACTTGTAAATTGGATAAATATTGAACCTGCTGAATTATTGGATCATATAGAAAATACGCGAAAAACCCATGGCAACAGAAAACTTTACGGAGCACCACTTTTCAATGTACCAAAGCGATTGTGGAATCGTATGACTGAACTCCTGCAGATTCATACACTGAATGCAGCAGATCTTCAGAATACGCAGATTAACCAACTTGTGGAAATTCTCACAGCTTGTCCATTGACAGTAAAAGGTAAAAGCAGCAACAAAGAGGAATTCGTTACCTGCGGAGGTGTTGATACTGGTGAGATCAATTTCAAAACTATGGAAAGCAAACTTTTTCCAGGGCTGTATTTTGCAGGTGAGGCGCTAAATATTGATGCTGTTACAGGCGGGTTCAACTTTCAGGCTGCCTGGACGGAAGCATATATTGCCGCAGATACAATTGCGTCAAGGTGCCAAACTACTATTTAGCATTTTCTTCCATTTGCTTTATTGCATAGGAATTGATAAATATGGACTATATAACCCAATCCCTTCACCCAAAAACCCTGAAACCATATGACAAGCAACAAACCATCTATTTCATTCTGGGTAATCAGCACCATGGCGCTCATCTGGAACCTGATCGGTATTATGGCATTTTCCATGGATATAATGATGTCGGAAGAAGCGCTTTCCGCCATGCCTCAAGCAGAGCGATTACTTTATGAGACAAATCCGGCCTGGTCCAAATTAGTTTATGGAATAGCCGTATTTGGAGGAACACTTGGCAGTATTCTATTATTGATGAAAAATAGCGCGGCTAAACGGGTTTTTGTCGTTTCCTTCATCGCCATTGTTATACAAATGGGGTATTCATTGCTCTTTACAAAAGCCATCGAAGTATATGGCCCAACCGTGGTAATTATGCCCGCTACTATTACTCTCATAGGTGCTTTTCTCATTTGGTATTCCAATCGCTGCAAAACCGCTGGAATACTGGTGTGAATAGCGCATAAAAAGTAAAACCGGATTCTGAAGGACATTTCCACTGAAACCGGTTTTTATCTTGGTATTGTGCTGTTCTAGAAATTATCGACTTCCCTGTATGCCTGGATCAGTCGCTCCTCTCCCTCTTTGCCCGGCTTGGAAATTCCGTGCTCCATACCCATGACAAAATCTGTATTGCGTGAGTAAATGTGCTTGAAAATATTTTTATAATTGATCTCCCCGGTAGTAGGTTCCTTCCGGCCAGGATTATCGCCAATTTGGAAATATGCGATTTCATCCCATGTGAGATCGATATTGCGAATTATATGACCCTCTGTTTTCTGCATATGATAAATATCAAACAGGATTTTACATGCCGGACTATTTACGGCTTTGCATATCA
Source organism: Cyclobacteriaceae bacterium (assembly GCA_041750735.1). Lineage (GTDB taxonomy): Bacteria > Bacteroidota > Bacteroidia > Cytophagales > Cyclobacteriaceae > JAAUQL01. The sequence goes on along the minus strand of JBGSYX010000600.1, from coordinate 10,072 downwards.
TAAATGTCTGATCAGAGTTCTGTAGGTAAAGATCCGGCGAATCGGAAAGCGGCTCCAACACCATCACTAGTCCATGTGGCTCAAGTATTTCAGCCCCACGGCGTAATGCTTCAATAACGTTAGCGTCTTGTATGCCAATGGGTAAGTCGCGATAAAAACCACCTGGCACAACGGTCATCCATTTAGCATTTACCCTTTTTGCCACATCTACGGCTCGTCTGCAGCCATCCAGGAAAATGTCCACATATTCCTTTTTCCCGGCAGCGAGGGTATTCGCCATATTACCACCTTTTTCCACCACAAAAACGCCCATCGTCATATTGCGTTTGGCCAGCACTTCCCCCATTTTTGTTTGCAGAGCCACATCGCGGCCCATCATACCGTTATCTTCAAAGGCAGTAAATCCCTGATCGGCCATATAATTAATCTGATCGATCGGGTCTTCACCAACCGTATTTGTGAACATGCCGAGATGAGGAGCGTACTTTAATTTGAATGTTTCATTTTCTGATGTTTTAAATGTTGTTTCAGTCCCTCGGGCAAAACCAACTGTTGAAACTATGGATGCTGCTCCTGCAGCCATCGCGCTTTTTGTAAAGAATTGTCGTCTTTTCATGATGGATTAATTGGTAAAAAAGTACTAAAAAAAATCCCGAAACCAGTTAAAGAGCTTCGGGATTTTAGACTATAAATTAATGATCAAAATACCATGGAAATTCCAGGCATTGCCACCGGATAAAATCCGTTTGTGTCGGGTGTTACGGGTGGAGTATCATTCCAGGAATTCGATGCCTTCATCAATTGTACATTCGAAGCAAGTGCATCATCCATTTTCACTTCTAACCCTGAATATGTTGCATATCTGCCAAGTATGGCTGTCATGGTTGACATGGCGCCAAAATGAATATCGTTGATATGACCACCATTGCGGATCGCAGCAAACAATTCGTCATGCTCCACCTGATAAGGGTTAGGATCGTTCTTGTCGCGATGGCGATATATTTCAGCACCTTTCAGGTCGGCGATCATTCCGCCAGTGTCGAAATCTGCTTTACCTTTAGTTCCGATGATGGTCTCAGAAACTTTGCTCCAGCATCCTTTAATATGCCTGCACTGACTGTTTAATACAGTTCCATCAGCATACATATATTCAACATAATGGTGATCATAAATTTCGCCAAACTCTTTACCAGTTCTCACCTGACGGCCTCCCATTCCCTGAGCTGACACCGGATAGGCCCCCTTGAACCAATTGAATACGTCGAGGTTATGCACGTGCTGCTCTACGATATGATCGCCACAAAGCCAGTTAAAATAATACCAATTGCGCATCTGATACTGCATCTCTGTATATTCCGGCTTACGCTCACGTACCCAAACACCACCGCCATTCCAATATACCTGACCTGAAATAATATCACCAATAGCGCCGTCTTTTACTCTTTTCAATACTTCGCGATAGCTTGTCTGATAATGACGCTGCAAACCGACAACGACATTAAGTTTTTTATCATCAGCGACTTTTACAAGTTCAAGGCATTTCCGAACACCGGCTGCATCCGTACCCAAAGGCTTTTCGCAAAATACGTGTTTGCCCTGATTAAGACACTCTTCCAAATGATATGGCCTAAAACCCGGAGGTGCTGCGAGAATTACCACGTCCGCTTGTTTGATAGCTTCTTTGTAACCATCAAATCCAACGAATTTGTTCTCATCTGGAACCTTCACATTTTTCTTCCTGTCTGCAGTCAACTCGTCGGAATTCTTTATACTGTTCAGACTTGAATCCAGGTTGTCCTTGAAAGCGTCTGCCATGGCAACCAGTTCCACATCAGCATCGGCGATTAATGCCTGAACTACTGCTCCTGTGCCGCGACCGCCGCATCCAACAACAGCAAGTCTTAGTTTTTTAGCCTGGGGATTTACAAATGCACTGGCACCTACAGCAAGTCCGCCGATAAGCACACCACCAGTAACAAGGGCCGTGCCTTTCACGAAATCCCGTCTGTCAATCTTGGTATTTTTCATTTTGGGTAATCTTTATGGTTTTTTAAAAATTAAGTGATTTAGAATTACAAGTTACTCATCCAGGACCATTGAAAAAAATTCTTCGATTTCTTCTTTCGACATTTCTTTTGCTGGTCTCACAATTCGGAAGCCCAAAAATGGTGCATCGGTATTCCACCAAAAACTCTTTGGGATTTGAGGGTCTCTTTTTTGCCATTCACGGATTGACATCAATCTTTCTGATGATCGCAAAAACTCCGGATCATCCTCCCAGGAGCCACCTTTTACCGTGCGTGGATATAAATTATCGGGTATTCTCCAAGGGTTCAATACGCCATCGGACAGCGTTGCATAAAAATCCTCCTGATACTGATCTAAGGTCCATTCAGCAATATTGCCGTGCATATCATATAAACCCCATGGATTTGGAGCTTTCTGTGCTACCTCATGATATTTATCATCACAATTGTCCCAATACCAAGCGTAGTCCTTCAATTTACTGACATCGTCGCCAAACGAATAGGCAGTGGTTGTGCCGGCTTTGCAAGCGTATTCCCATTCTGCTTCTGTCGGCAAGCGATAGAATTTTCCAGTGATCTGCGAAAGCCACTTACAAAATACCAGTGCAGAATACTGCGTCATGGATATAGCTGGATAATTCTTTTTTCCCATACCAAAACTCGGGTCGAGGTAAGGTGTACTAGGGCGTGTTACACCGTCGGCTTTGATTTTGATCTCCTCCGATGGATACCCAACTTTGGCGCTTTTATCTTTGTCAATGAATAATTCATATAGGTCCCAGGTGAGTTCGGTCTCCATCATGTAAAAAGCATCCAGCTTCACTTTCTTCTGTGGGCCTTCATCGGTAGTTCTTCCAGCCTCGCTTTCAGCACTTCCGATCATGAATTCACCGCCCTGGATTGGAATCATGTTAAATGCCACCTCCGTATTGGGTACTGTCTCAGTGTATTTTTCAAAACCAATTAATGACATTTGGACACTTTCCTTGTTTGAGAAGTTCTTGCCAACAAAACCAACAGTTACGATAACTGACAGGCCAGCTATTCCTACTAAAATTGTTTTCAAACTCATACGATTACTTATTAAAGATCAATTCAAATTTTATCTCTACTTCTTCACCTGTTACGATCTGACCAAACATAGCTGAAGGCGGCTCCATATCATAATTTTTCATATTCAGTTTGTGTAAACCTGAAAACACCATTTGGGTGGCGGAATTCACCTTTCCGACAACGGGAATCTCGACGAGGTTGGTCTTTCCTGCAATCATGAGGTTGCCCTTGGCTAAAACATCAATTTTTCCATCCTTAACATCGGCTACCTTCATTTTACTGAATTCAAAGATGATATCCGGGAATTGTTCGGCTTTCAGTGCATCATAGGTCTTTTTATCCATGGTGGCGCCGCGTGCACTTATAATACTTTTAGAAGGCACAATAATTTTCACCGCAAAAATTTCATCGCCCTTCTTCAAAGTACCTGTCGTGCTGATTTTCTGGTCCAGTTCCATATAACCTGTTATTTTAGTGACGGTGCTGGTCCAATCGTGGAGGGTAGATGTTCCGATGATGGACATGGTAGATTCTGGCGCTACATTGTATTTAACTGTTTGTGCCTGTATCCCGAAGGAGAATATCACAAGAAGGATGGGTGCAATAAAAAATCGTTTCATATTAAATTTGTTTTCATTGAGTTTTCAAAAATCATGCCCTATTTGGGCATTTTGCTTCTTACTTCTGTTACTTTTTCAATTGAAACCGGAGCATAGGTATTTCCAAAGTTAGAACGAACATAGGACAAAACCTCGGCTACCTGCTGATCTGTTAAAAAATCGAGTTTGGTCATAACATTATTATATGGCTCGCCATTTACCACAATCGCCCCTTCCTGGCCACCAAGAATTATTCTTATCAAGTATTCTTCATCGCCAGCCATTGCTTCAGTCTGCCTTAGCGGAGGATAAAGCCCTGGTACTCCCTCTCCCTTATACATATGGCAAGAAAGACAAAATTGCATATACAGTAACTTTCCAGGGTGGTCTGGTTCCTTACTGATTGCCTTTTGACCCACCACAACTGGTTTATCGCCATTGGGCTTCTGATCGACACATGACAATAACATTATACTAACTGTAAAAATTATTAAAGAACTGATACCATTCATTAATCCTCCTTAAGCCTACAAATTAATCTCAAGCCGTATGAAATTTTTATGATATACATCAGTCCTGCTTAAATTGTTTCCAATCAATAGACCATTCTCAGGTATATCAACCTGAATCACCGGTAGAAAATCATGGAATTTCCATGAATATTTTCAGGTTCGTTGTCTGGTATAAGTCGATTATCATAAATTGCAGCCATAGTTTAAAGCCTGTGAACGAAAAAAAAATCCTCAACGAATTGTTCAAGTCCTGGTGTGGAAGTGCCGCTACAGATATTACCACAATACCACAATCAGGTTCCTACCGTCAGTATTTCCGACTATCAGCTAACGGCCAGACTGCTATTGGCGTGTCCAATGAAGACGTGAAAGAAAACAACGCTTTCCTGACTTTTACGCGGCATTTCATTGAACTGAAACTCCCTGTTCCTGAAATCTATATCGAGCACCCCGGTAAAAAGCAATATCTTCTATCCGATCTGGGGGATTTGTCGCTTTTCGATTTTTTAATAGCCAGAAGAAAACAGGTCAGCGTATTCCCGGGATCTGCAATACAGGTTTATAAGCAAACACTTGAAGAATTGCCTGAATTCCAGATTGAGGCATCGCGAGGTTTGGATTACAGTGTTTGTTATCCGCGGGCGGCTTTCGACAGGCAATCCATGATGTGGGACCTGAGTTATTTCAAATATTACTTTCTGAAATTGGCGAAAATCCCATTCGACGAACAATTGTTAGAGGACGAGTTTACAAGGTTCACGGAGTTCCTGCTGCAAGCTGATGCTAATTATTTCCTTTACCGGGACTTTCAGTCAAAAAATATAATGTTGCTTCAGGGGAGGCCGTACTTTATCGATTATCAGGGAGGCCGTAGAGGCGCCTTGCAATATGACGTAGCATCCTTGTTATATGACTCAAAAGCAAATATTCCTTTTGAAATAAAAGACCTCTTGCTCGATCACTATTTAAATCATTTATCCAGATACATCAAATTTGACCGGGATATATGGCTTGCGCAATACAAGGGATTTGTGCTTGTTCGTTTGATGCAGGCGATGGGTGCTTATGGATTCAGAGGATTCTATGAACGCAGAACCCAGTTCCTGAAAAATATCCCTTATGCTCTTATCCAACTTGAGGGAATATTTAAGACAAACTCATTTCCGCCAGATTTCCCCTATTTAGAAAAAGTACTCAGCAGCCTCACCACTGCCAAAGAACTTATGAAATACCGACACGAACTGGAGAATCTGGTTCCACTCAATATTGAAATCAGCAGTTTCTCATATCATAAGGGTCTTCCCGCAAATCGGTCCGGTCATGGCGGTGGATTCATTTTTGACTGTCGTGGCATTCATAATCCGGGAGGCTATGCGCGTTTCAAGGATAAATCCGGTCTTGATGCAGAAGTTATTGAATTTCTGAAATCAGGCGGCGAGGCAGATACCTTTTTGAATCATGCGGTCATGGTCGTGGAGCAAACCATTGAAAAATACCTTAACAGGTCATTCTCAAATCTGCAGATATCGTTTGGTTGCACGGGTGGGCAGCACCGTTCGGTATTTTGTGCCGAAAGATTGGCAGACATGCTTTCTGAGAAATATGAGGATAAAATAAATATTGTTGTTCATCATCGGGATTTGCCTGGTTCAAAAGCATAAAAATCCCAATAGTGATGAATAGCCTAAAAATCTTAATACAATGAAGGCGATGATTTTTGCGGCAGGCCTGGGGACCAGGCTTAGGCCAATAACTGAGAACAAACCAAAAGCTTTGGTGGAAATTAATGGCACTACTCTGCTTGAAATAGTGATCAGAAGGCTGATCCTTTTTGGTTTTAAGGAAATCATAGTTAACGTGCATCATTTTGCTGATCAGGTGATCGATTTTTTGGATTCAAAGAAAAACTTTGGTGTTGACATACATATTTCGGATGAAAGGGAACTGCTGCTCGATACAGGTGGTGGACTTAAAAAGGCATCCTGGTTTTTTGATGATAGAAAACCGTTTCTCGTGCACAATGTCGATACGATCACCGAAACTAATTTAGTGGATTTTTACCGCTACCATATGTCCCGCAGCGCGATGGCAACATTACTGGTCCGGCATAGACCCGGAAGTAGATTCTTTCTTTTTGACGAATCGCGTCGTCTTTGCGGCTGGGAAAATATCATCAGCGGATATAAAATCATACCCATTCCCAAGGAAAACCTGGAACAAATCGCCTTTTCATGCCTGCACATTATAGACCCTGCCCTTTTTGAGGTTATGACGGAAGAGGGTGTGTTTTCCATTATCGATGTTTATCTCCGCCTGGCCGATTCATACCGCATTCAGGGATATGTGGACGACCAGTCCTACTGGCTTGATGTAGGTACGCCGGAGAAACTTGAACGCGGGAACACTGAAATTGATCTGGAAAAATACCTTCGAAAACCTGATTGGCTTGATTAAAGCAGATTTATTCGGTCCAGACTCGATTGGAAGAGTCGTCATGGCATTTATTGCAGGCGCCATCGGTAACCGTGGAAATCATGTGATTAGTACCGGTATTCCCTTCAACCGAAACAAATAGACCTGTTCCAAAATCGGTACTTTCAGTCGTATAAAAATTTCCCTTGCCATCAACTTCTATCATGGCTTGTAAATTTCCGGAAGCATTCGGGCCGCTATAAAACCTGATGGTCGCATTGGGATATACGGCGGTTTTATTGCTATTGTAAATTGTACCCGCAACAACAAAGATTCCCTCTCCTGATCCTCCGGATTTATGGCAGTTCATACAATTTTCGCCTGATTTATGACTTTCATTTGATCCATTAATACTGACCAACTGTTCATCTTCATTATCTTCTCCGCAGGCAAATAACCCGACGATAATTGTGGCAATGGCGACACTGTTTTTTAAGCTCCTCTGCATATTATTTTTCGTAATTAACGAATTAGTTTACCGTTTATGTCAATTCCAGGCACAATTCCCTTGTTTTAATAATTAGCGACGCGGGATAAGCAATCCCACTATTTCTTTATGATGATCCATATTATTACTATTTAGATCATTGGATACAAAATCAAAATACACCAGAGGAAATTACTAGTCATTGAATTAATCCGTTTAATTTAGCATAAAAGACATCATAATTCTCTCACAAATGCGCTTCATTTTCTCTCTAATTCTAGTACTCCTCCCATCCAGCGAACTTCTGCCACCTTTAAACCGCTCCGTTATAGTGTATGTTGATAGGGTAATTGGTACTAAAGTTGGCGCCGGTGAATGCTGGGACCTTGCGGCCATGGCGCTCGATTACGCCGACGCATTTCATGACCGAAGTTCAGAAAAAACCCTTTATATCTTTGGAAAAGTAGTTAATCCGGAGACGACAGTAATATACCCTGGTGATATCATACAAATGAAAAATGTGAAACTTCAATATAAAAAGGACAATGGCCTCTATACGGAAAGCATGGATCATCACACTGCTATTGTTTATAAAGTTAATGGAAAAGGAGATTTTGAAATTGCACATCAAAACACCAGTTTTAGCGGTAGAACCGTTGGAAAGAGTGCGCTCAGATTACATGATGTTAAAAGCGGAAAATTGACCTTTTACAGACCAATTTCAAAGTAAGTTCCTGCTTGGGTAATCGTTCTATTTATTAAGTACATTTTACCCATCTAAAAAAAAGAGAAAAAAACCTGAAATGACCTTTGAATTTAGAATTAATTAACTCACTTTTGCTTTCTCTTAAAAAGACAGAAGAAAATTTTACAATAGTTATAAGCAAAGAAATGAAATTATTGTCGTCTATAGTTCTAGTTGTCCTTTCTATTGTCGTGCTAGTCAGCGGTGCATGAAGAGAAAGGTATGCTATAGGCTAAAGAAACAAAAACCTTTCTCAAAAACAGAAAGGTTTTTTTTTGTACTCATATGGAAAAACAAATAAACAATTTCAGCCGGTTGATTACGCAGGACGAAAGCCTGCCTGCCGCTCAAGCCATGCTCTATGCCATTGGCATGAAGGATGAGGATATGAAAAAAGCCCAGGTGGGAATTGTCAGCACCGGGTATCAGGGCAATCCCTGCAACATGCATCTCAATGGCCTTTCTGATCAGATTAAAGCCGGAGTGGATTCTGTTGGCTTGATGGGACTAATATTTCACACCATCGGGGTAAGCGACGGCATAACGAATGGCACAGAAGGAATGAAGTATTCACTGCCATCACGTGAAGTAATCGCTGATTCCATAGAAACAGTCGTAAGCGCTCAGTTTTATGATGCGGTGGTGCCTGTAGTAGGTTGTGACAAAAATATGCCAGGAGCCATGATTGCCATGGGCCGACTTAACCGCCCCGGAATACTGGTTTATGGCGGAACGGTAAAGAAAGGAACCTGGAAGGGTAAAGACCTGAATATTGTATCTGCATTTGAGGCTTATGGTGAAAAACTAGCCGGCAAGATCAGTGCTGAGGATTACACCGGAATTATAAAAAATTCCATCCCCGGAGCAGGCGCCTGTGGCGGCATGTACACCGCAAACACCATGGCCGCTGCCATTGAATGTATGGGCATGAGTCTTCCATATTCCTCTTCGAATCCCGCCATCTCCAAAGAGAAAGGAATCGAATGTTCGGATATAGGAAAGGCGATCAAGCACCTTTTAATACATAATATCAAACCCAGGGATATCATGACCAAGGCAGCATTCGAAAATGCCATCACCCTGATCATGGCGCTGGGCGGATCAACCAACGCAGTACTTCATCTGCTTGCCATGGCCCGTGCCGTTGAGGTTGACCTGACGATCAATGATTTTCAGAGGATAAGTGATAAAACCCCTTTTGTAGCAGACCTGAAACCAAGCGGGGAATATCTCATCGAAGACCTGCACAACATCGGAGGGATACCGGGAGTGATGAAATTACTCTTGAAAGAAGGTTATTTTGCCGGTGATTGTTTGACGGTGACCGGAAAGACACTAGGTGAAAACCTTGAACAAGCAAGGGATCTCGAAAAAGGCCAAAAAATCATCAAGCCCTTCGGCCATCCGATAAAGCCTGTCGGACATATTCAAATACTTTACGGAAATCTCGCCGAAGAAGGTGCTGTTGCAAAAATTACAGGAAAAGAAGGTGAAGTATTTAAAGGTCCGGCAAAGGTTTTCAACGACGAATTCGAGGCAATTAAGGGTATTGGCACTTCAGTGAAAAAAGGAGATGTCATCGTGATTCGCTATTCCGGGCCAAAAGGAGCTCCCGGTATGCCAGAGATGCTGAAACCAACAGGTGCCGTTATGGGCGCCGGACTTGGAAAAGATGTTGCCCTAATTACTGACGGCCGGTTTAGCGGCGGCTCCCACGGATTCGTGGTTGGCCACATCACTCCTGAAGCTTCAGAGGGCGGCCTTCTGGGACTTATCGAAGATGGCGACATTATTACGATTGACGCCACTAAGAACAGGATCGATGTGGATCTCTCGGCTGAAGAAATCAGCAAACGCAAAGCCGCCTGGGTGAAACCACCCTATAAAGCAACTACAGGAGTATTAAAGAAATTCATTGACACAGTTTCAACCGCCTCTACAGGGTGTGTGACAGTATAAAAACAATTTAACTAAGGACAGATGGAAACAGCAGAAAAACTATCCGCCAAAAGCATAAGTAAAAAAATAAAGGTAACAGGATCTCAAGCCGTAATACTCTCATTGCTAGAGGAAGGTGTTGACACGATTTTTGGTTATCCCGGCGGGGCAATCATGCCAATTTACGATGCACTTTATGGGTATCGTGACAAAGTAAATCATATACTCGTTCGTCATGAACAAGGTGCAGCTCATGCGGCACAAGGGTATGCCAGGGTCACAGGCAAAGCCGGCGTTTG
>JBGSYX010000599.1:0-2890 GCA_041750735.1 Cyclobacteriaceae bacterium | reverse complement strand
TCCATTACCAGTTGCTGCTGGGGCTCAGGGATTATATAGAAGTCGGATTCTTTTCGAGCAGCATAGTCAAGCATACTTTTTACAGCGTTAATGAGATCCTCGTCATTAACTTGCCTAAACTGTTCAATTACCTTGGCTTTTTTAGTTTCTAAATCCATGATTTCGACAAATTAGTGAATGTAAATTTAAACGTTTTTATAATCGATTTGTGCCATCCATATTTACAATTCAAACTAATCCTATTACTACCGCTCATGAACATCCCCTTAAGCTTGTGTGGATCTTCTTAAAAATGCTCCTTTTACCAGGTGTGATGATTAAAACCCGCGGACCAAGATTGCCGAAAGTCCAGACTCCGAAATTCATCGCTTGCGAGTTTCAACCAATTAGCTAAAATCTATTTTTTCTATTCAGGGCAGGTTTCTTTGGTGAAGATTGAACGACTCTATACTTTAGGCCTTAATATATCAGCACTTTATTTCCATCACCATTATTAGTTACATGAAAAGAATCATTCTTAGTATCACATTCACGCTTATGGTTGCCGGCATCCCGCTGTTCGGCCAGGCGACCTTTCCGGAAAACGGCATCAAGGATATCCGTGAATCCTCCTTTGCGTTTCGCAATGCGACAATCTACCTGAGCTCGGGCGAAGTGCTGGAAAATGCCACTCTCCTCATCGGCAACGGCCGTGTAGTGGCTGTCGGAAAAACTGTCCAAATCCCGGATGGCACAACCATATACGACTTAAAGGGCCGGATCATTTACCCGTCTTTCATCGATTTGCATACGGATTATGGCTTGCCAAAGGCGACTCCGTCAGGACAGGGAAATGTTTTTATGCAACCGGAAAAAATTGAACCAGCCAATAAAGGGGCCTATAACGCCAACGAAGCCATAAGGGCTGATTATAACGCCATTGAGCAATTCGAAATAAATGCTGAAAACGCCAAATCGTTTCGGGAAGTTGGTTTTGGAGTGGTGCTCACCTTCAGGCCCGACGGAATAGCACGGGGGACTTCGGCACTCGTAGCGCTGACCGATTCAAAAATCAATGAAGCAATCATCAACGATAGGGCTGCGGCGCATTATTCTTTTCAGAAAGGATCATCCGCCCAATCGTATCCCATTTCACTCATGGGAAGTAATGCCCTCCTGCGCCAGACACACTACGATGCTGAATGGTATGAAAAGAACAAGTCAGCGCTTTTTTATGACGAAGCACTGGCAGCTTATATAGCCTCCCGAAGTCTGCCGCAGTTCTACACCGTTACCGATCTTCAGAATCTCCTGAGAGCAGATGCACTGGGCGATGAGATAGGTAAACAGTTTATTATCAAGGGAAGCGGTGATGAATACCAGCAAATTTCCAATGTTCAGGCCACCAAGGCTCCGCTCATAATACCCATTAATTTCCCCAATGCTCCAGAAATAAGTAATCCATTCGAAGCCATGGATGTGCCCCTGGAAAAAATGAAACACTGGGAATTAGCACCTTTCAATCCCGGGTTGCTGGCTAAAAATCAGGTGGCGTTTGCGATTACTACGGCTGACCTAAAGGATAAAGCCATGTTTTGGCCAAACCTGAAGAAAGCGATTAAAAATGGTCTGAGTGAGGAGTCGGCTTTGAAGTCACTGACGGAAACACCGGCTAAGCTCATCAATGCTGCTGATAAAATCGGCCAGATAAGGCCTGGCTATTTGGCGAATTTCATCATCTGTACCAACAATATATTTTCAGATAGCGCCGTGATCAATGAAAATTGGGTGCTGGGTAAAAGGTATATTATCCATGAACTGGACACGAACGATCACCGCGGTGCCTATAACCTGATTGTTGCCGATACTACCTACAAGATGGAGATAACAGGAAAGCAGGGAAAAGAAGAGTTCAACATTCTGAAAAATGATTCTGTTTCCATAAAAATCACTGCTTCCGTTGAGCGTGATTATATAAAGTTGAGTTTTTCTCCCAAAACCCAGGTAGGCCCCATCAGACTTTCGGGATGGAAAAAGGGTGACAAATACGAAGGGACGGGGCAACTGCCGGATGGAACCTGGATAAATTGGTCCGCTACCTATACCGGGGCTGTTGCAAAAAAAGCAAGTAAAAAGCCGGTGCCACCAAAGAAACCTGACATTAACCCTCACGCCAATCCAGGGCCGGTGATTTATCCGTTCATCGCACACGGCAGGGAAAAGCTGCCCGTGCAGGAGACAATTCTGATAAAAGGGGCGACCGTGTGGACCAGTGAAAAAGATGGTGTGCTAGAGAATACAGATGTCCTGATCAGATATAGCAAGATTGAAAAAATTGGCACTAACCTCAGTGAGCAGGACGCCCGGGTAATTTCCGGTGCCGGAAAACATCTGACTGCCGGAATCATCGACGAGCATTCACATATTGCCCTTTCCAGTGTGAATGACATAGTCACAAATTCTTCCATGGTCAGGATGAAGGACGTCCTGACACCGGATGATATCAGCATTTACAGGCAGCTTGCCGGAGGTGTTACCACCTCCCAACTGTTGCACGGATCAGCAAATCCGATCGGTGGCCAGTCGGCCATTATCAAGTTGCGTTGGGGAAGGCCTGCTAGTGAATTGCTGATTCAGGGAGCAGATAAGTATATCAAATTTGCCTTAGGTGAGAATGTCACACGGGCGGCAAATCCTTTTTCCATTCGCTTTCCGCAGACACGGATGGGAGTGGAGCAGGTGTATGTGGACAACTTTACCCGCGCCAGCGAATACGAAGAAGCATGGAAAAAATACAATAGTTTGTCTGCCAAAGAGAAAGCCATTGCCGTTCCACCCCGGCGCGAGTTGGATATGGAACCGTTGGTTGAGATACTGAATAGCGAGCGGTTTATTACCTGCCATTCCTACG
>JBGSYX010000598.1:0-11610 GCA_041750735.1 Cyclobacteriaceae bacterium | reverse complement strand
TGACCAATGGCTTGTTTATGATGTTCGAACACAGGCCGGCGGAATCGGAGCCTGCCCACGGATTGAAAAGGTGAACATACAAACAGGGCAGGTGGTGGTATTGTACGAACTTTTACAAAATACGGAATTCGGGCCGGGAGTAGGAGCAGTGAGCTACAACCACGCAGCAAATCAGGTTGTTTTTATCCATGGTCTGATGAATTGCACTGAAACCAATCCGTATCAGCAATGGCGGAGAACCGGAGTCATTATCGATGAATCCAAACCTGGCCAGCCAATATTTATGGATGCGAGGGATATTACACCGCCTTTTACCCCGGGAGCGCTTCGGGGCGGAACGCACCGGCATGAATGGAGCGGTGACGGGCAATGGATTGGTTACACCTATAACGACGCGATATTGAAACACCTGGAAGATTCCACAGGACAGGTACATAATTTGAGGACAATCGGGGTATCGAAAAATATCAGTCCGGTCCAGGTTCCGTTGCGAAATGACGGAGATAATGTATCGGGTCAATGGTTCAGCGCTATCGTAGTTAATGTCTTAGCAAATCCGGCTCCGGGAAGCGATGAAATTAGTCGCGCTGCTGGCGACAGTTGGGTGGGATATGATGGTTATCTGAACAAGAACGGCGAAAAGCAACGTGCCCGGGCTTTCATTGGAACTACAACAGATAGTAATGGTGCCTCAGTCGATGAAGTCATCATCGTGGACATACCTGAAGATATTACAAAACTCGGGGATAGCGGACCTTTAGAGGGAACCCTGACCACTATGCCTGCACCTCCTGCCAATACGTTTCAGCGTCGCCTCACCAATACTTCATCATGGAAAACTCCCGGATGTACAGGTGTGGTCCGGAGCAACAGGACAGGCTCTATGCTGGCTTTTCTGGCTAAAGATGAGGCTGGGAAAAACCAGGTATTCGTCATCAGTCCGAATGGCGGTGAACCCAAACAAGTGACTTTTGAAGTTGCCGGTGTTCTGTCAAATCCGCGATGGCATCCGACGAAGGATAGGATTTGTTATGTGGCTGAAAACAGTATTTTCACAAAAACCATCGGCCAAAAAGAGTCTTTCCGCTTGACAAAACCAACAGATATACCCCCCCTCGATCTGGTGTGGTCGCATGACGGAAAAACCATTGCATTTTGCAGAATGATTAAAAATGAGTCGGGGGAACTAACTAAGCAAATATTCACGATTAATCCATAGCCTTATTATGTTTACACTTCACACCCGAAAAATTTGGCTTATGTCCTTTTTAGCCATGATAATGGTTTGTTTTGTGATTTTCTACGCCTTCAGTGCCAACGACGGAGGGAATATAAATTTTACCAATACCACTGTTATCGTTGTAAAAGGTAGTTCAAAACAACTTAAGTCGGCCATTGAAGTATTGCAGGAAGAAGTACTGAAACGAACCGGAATCCTCTGGAAACAATCCAACCGCATAAGCAAAAATTCGGAGTGCCAGGTTATGGTATTCCTGAAAAATGATCCTATTTCCATGCCTGATGAATGGCATTCGGCTGTTTCAGAACTTAGTATAATGAATCCGGAAGGATATAAACTCTTGCTTCTCCCTGATGGAAAAACGATCATTATTTCTGCAAAAACTCCACGAGGAGCGCTTTATGGAATCGGTAAACTGCTTCGCACAATGGAAATGCGACAGGGCAATGTGCTGATTCCATCACCAATACAAATTGCCTCTGATCCAGCTTACCCAATCCGCGGCCACCAGCTAGGATACAGACCAAAAACCAATAGCTACGATGCATGGACCGTGGCACAATTTGACCAATACATCCGGGAATTAACTCTGTTCGGCGCTAATAGCATTGAGATCATCCCGCCGGGAACGGATGACGATGCCACCAGTATGCACATGAAACTTCCCCACCTGGATATGCTGTCCGAACAATCGCGCATTTGTAAAAAGTACGACCTGGATGTGTGGATGTGGTATCCGAATATTGGTTCTGATTATGTTCACCCCGATTCCGTAAAAAAGGAACTTGCCATTCGCCGTGAGGTTTTTGCGAAAGTTCCACGGCTCGATCATCTTTTCGTGCCGGGTGGCGATCCCGGTGAGTTGGAGCCGGATGTGCTTTTCAACTGGCTGGAAAAGGAAGCGGTGGCGCTAAATCAGTATCATCCAAATGCAAAAATATGGGTGTCACCGCAGGTCTTCCGTCCCACCAAGGCATGGCTCGACAGGTTTTTCTACCATATAAATCAAAAACCCGCTTGGCTCGGAGGCGTCGTTTTCGGGCCCTGGGTAAAAATGCCTATTGAAGAAATAAGAAGAGTTACAAATCCCGACATTCCAATCAGGCGATACCCCGATATCACTCATAGCTACAGTTGTCAGTACCCGGTACCGCAATGGGATCTTGCCTATGCGATCACACTTGGCCGCGAGTGCATTAATCCTCGACCCTACGACGAAAAGCACTATCATAATGTCTTCGCCAAATTTGCCCGGGGAAGCATCAGCTATTCGGAGGGCACCAATGACGATGTGAATAAATTCATCTGGAGTGACCAGGACTGGAATCCTGAAACACCTGTTATAGAAACACTTCGCGATTATGCACGCTTCTTTGTCGGGCCGGATTATGCGGAGGACGTTGCCCAGGGTCTGCTGGCGCTGGAGCGAAATTTTGATGGGCCCTTGGCAATAAATACCCATATCAGCACCACATTACAGCAGTGGCAAGATATCGAAAAGATGGCAAGTCCGGAAGTACTGGGAAATTACCGTTTTCAGATGGGGCTCATTCGGGCATACTTTGATTTCTATATTCAGAAAAGACTTATCTATGAAACATGGCTGGAACAGAATGGTAAAGAGTTGCTAAATCTCCATGATACACTCGGCCCCGACAGCGCTATCACAGCCTGCAAATCCACATTAGCCAAAGCTTGGCTGGAGCCTGTGGATCAACGACTCAAGATGCGATGCCTCGAACTCGCCGACCAATTGTTCGAAAGTATTGGCGCGCAACTCACCATTGAAAAGCATGGAGCTGCCAGTGGTCGTGGTAATTTCATCGACAATATCAATATTCCACTCAATGAAGTGGCATGGATATTCAGCGAACTTGACAAAGCTGAAAAAGCATCAACAAATCAAGAGAAAACAGCGATTATTGAGGCCCTACTTAATAGAACCAATCCGGGTCCCGGCGGATTTTATGACAATTTCGGAAGTCCGGAGTCATGGGATAAAGTCATATTTCGAACTGATCCAATGTATGATCCTGGAAGTCTGAAGACTCCGAGAGTAAACTTTGGCGTTGGATTAAAAGATGTAGAATGGGTGGATGAAATAAGGGCTATCGGATTCGATGGCAAGGTAACTCCTATGGCCTGGATGAATTGTGTCAATTCACTTTACGATCAGCCCCTGGAAATTGAATACAAGGACCTGGATCCATCGAGCCAATATACCATGAAGGTAGCTTATACCGGTCGGTTCCGGTCACGTATGAAACTGACCGCTGACGGCATCACAGTTCATGAACTCATGCAAACAGGAGAAAAACCGATTTACGAATTTCCGATTCCGGCCGACGCTGTAAACGATGGAAAAGTAACCTTTTCCTGGACTTGCGGTGAAGCAGAACGCGGTTCACAGGTATCCGAAATCTGGATTATCAGACAAAACCAATAAACATGAAACGACTTATCATTCTGGTGATTTTATGGCATTGCTACACAACCGGATCAGCACAGACAGGTTCGGAAAATGAACCAGTGCGCTATATCGGTGGCGTCACCATCGATCCTAATGTTCATGAAGGACGTCTTCGTTATGCGATCGGTGTGGAAAGCCGACAGACTGTGCGGGTGAACAGATCGCATCCGGAAATGAACGATGGCTTTGGTTGGACGTATAGCCACGCCTCGAACCTGGCTTACTGGAATGGTCGATTTTATCAGCAGTATTTAAGTAATCCGGTCGATGAGCATATACCTCCAGGACAGACATTAATGGTAACATCTGCTGATGGTAGAAATTGGTCGAAACCCATACTTTTATTTCCTCAGTATGACGTGCCAGAAGGTGTGAAAATCCCAGAAGGATATACCGGCTACATGATGCATCAACGAATGGGATTTTATATCACGACCAATAACAGATTACTGACGTTGGCATTTTACGGTCATTCTGAAGATCCCTTTCATGAAGGCGGTATCGGCCGCGTAGTCCGGGAGATTTACAAGGATGGCAGCATGGGAGATATTTACTTTATCCGCTACAGCAGTCATACGGATTGGAACGAAACAAACACATCATTTCTATTTTACCTTTCTTCCAAAGACACTGGATTTATTGCAGCTTGTAATGAACTGCTCGGCAATAAACTGCAAACAATACAATGGTGGGATGAGGATCGTGGTCTCGATGGTTTTTATTCCATCAAAGAAGCCAGCAGTGCAGTCTCATGGTATCACCGGAAAGACGGAAAAGTGGTAGCATTATGGAAGAGATCATTGACCGCACTTTCAGAAGATGGTGGAATCACTTTTTCAAAACCAGTCAAAGTCCCAACGTTGATAATGGCCGGAGGAAAAAACTGGGGACAGCAGACAGACGACGGAAGATATGCAATGGTGTATAATCCTATTGAACTGGATGAATACCGATACCCACTCATCGTGGTACATGGGGATGATGGTATTATTTTCGATGACATGCTGCTAGTGCAGGGAGAGGTGCCGCTGCGGCGATTTTTCGGAAGGTGGAAAGATTTTGGCCCTTGCTATGTTCGTGGCATCACCGAAGGCAATGGCAATCCTCCGGGTGACGATATGTGGCTAACTTACAGCATGAACAAAGAAGATATCTGGGTCAGCCGGGTACCTTTGTCGATTACCTCTACAGTAAATGGCGATGTCAGTGAAGATTTTAATTCATTGAAAGAAGGCGGACCGGTTGCTAATTGGAATACCTACAGTCCTCTCTGGGCCCCGGTCGATTTGGTAAAAACCCAGGACGGCGATATGGTTTTAGAGATGAAAGACAAGGACCCCTATGACTATGCACGGGCCATCCGGGTATTCGAGGAAAGTCAGACCGTTGAAATTGAATTTGATCTCCGGATGAATAAATCAGGTTCTGAACCGTTTGAAGTAGATATTACTGACCGTTACGGTAACAGGCCTGTTCGATTAGTATGGAATCCCACTGGAAAATTTGAGGTTTTTAACGGCAATACCTCAGTTCATCTGGGCACTTTCAAAGAAAACGAATGGGTAAATGTGAAGCTGGAAATCGATGCCAATCCATATGGAAATTTCTCAGTCATGATAAATGGTAAGTCAGTCGCGAATGAATTAAAGTTAGCCGAAGCGGTGAAATCGGTAGAGCGAATTTCATTTCGAACTGGCCTATACCGGAATCTGCCAAACCGCAAAACGCCCAATGAAGATCCTGTGCCTCCTTTGCCTGGCGCAGATGACACTGTGCCTGAATCCAGCTACCAGATCGATAACTTTTCTGCTAAAACCATGAAGCAAATTGGGCAATAGTATGGTCAATGTTCCGACTGGCAATCCAGGGATTTAAGTTGGTTAAGGTATGAAAAATTCAACAAGCTTATAAATACCAGCGCTGAAAAGAGCTGTCAAAGGTATAGTCAAAACCCAGGCGCCAATAATATTTCCGGCGATTCCCCATCGAACGGCAGATAAACGCCTGGTCATACCCACTCCCATGATAGCACCCGTAATGGTATGTGTAGTACTTACAGGAATTCCAAAAAGCGAACTTCCAATAACGGTAACAGCTCCGGCAGTTTCAGCACAGAAACCCTGAACCGGTTTTAGGTGAGTAAGGCTATGCCCCAATGTTTTTATTACTTTCCAACCTCCTGCCAACGTTCCCAGGGCGATAGCGGTATAGCACGCGAAAACTACCCAGTTAGGCACATGAAATTCAGGGCCGAGATTTCCGGTCGTAAATAGCAATACCGCAATAATTCCCATCGTTTTCTGAGCATCATTAGAACCATGTCCCAAACTGAAAATTGCCGAAGAAAGTAATTGCATACCCCGAAAAATGTTATCAACCCTCCGAGGTGCATATTTCCTGAAAAGGAACATCGTAAGAATCATAAGGAAATAAGCCACGAAAATCCCAATGATTGGGGAAAGCACAATAAAGATCAGCACCTTATTTATACCAGCAGGGATCAGAACCCCAAATCCGCCTTTCACAATTGCGGGACCAACCAAACCACCGATAAGCGCATGAGACACACTAATCGGCAGACCGAATTTGGTACAGATTGCCACCCATGAAATAGCGCCCAGCAAGCTGGCAAGGATCAAATATTCATTGAGAACAGCCGGGTCAACAATTCCTTTGCCTATGGTATTCGCTACGTGAAGGCCAAAAATAAAGACGGCTGCGAAATTGAAAAATGCCGCCCAGATAATAGCACCGATAGGACTCAAAACTTTGGTAGAAACGATTGTGGCAATGGAATTTGCCGCGTCATTCATTCCGTTCAGAAAGTCGAACAGAAGCGCGATAATGATTATAACTATAATTAATGTCATCATGAGACAAAAAATCAGGCCATTTTAATAATAATGGTCTTCACCACCACAGAAACGTCTTTAATTTTGTTGGTACCTGTTTTCAGAGACTCCAGAATATCTTTTTTCTTCACAAGTTCTACCGGATCCTTTTCTTTTTTGAATAGTTCGGCAATGGTGGAATGATACAATTGTGTGGCTTCCGCTTCAAGTTCGGTCATTTTCTTGCAGGCCTTGAGTATCTTATTCGGCTTTTTTATGTCGTTCAAAAGCTGAACCACCTCATTCACAAGGACTGCACCCTTCTGAATCAGCACTGCCATATCTTTAAATTCTGGAGGTGTTTTTTCGGGTTTGTAAAACTTTAACTGTGTGGCCACTTTGTTTATCTGATCCAATACTCCGGAGAGTGAAGTAGTCAACACCTGAATATCTTCCCTGTCGAACGGTGTAAGGAAAGTCGTGGCTAATTCATCAAACAGATTTTGCGCTATGGCATCAGCCTCCGTTTCTAATTGAATTATCTGCTTCAACAAATCTTTTTGCTTAACAGGATCCTCATGCGTAAGGACTTCGAGTTGCACATTGGCGGCTTTCACGAGATGGCCGGAAAGCGAGTTGAAAAGTGGAAAAAACTTCTTTTCTTGTGGAACGAGCTTTTGAAAAAATGTATTGATACCCATTGGCTGTGTATTTTTTAGGACTAACTATCAGACTCAAATCTAATGAGCCCCAAAGTAAATTCAAATTATTTATATTACAGCCAAATTGAACTACTAAGGTCGATATCCCAAATAATATTTAACATTAAGTTAATATTATTGGTGACAATTGATTTCGTAAGTTAATTTTAAAACAATCAAATCACCCCTCATATATACACTACAAATTATTACATATGGAAATCGAAGGAAAAATCATTAAAATGCTGCCTCTGCAGACCGGAGAAGGAAAAAATGGCACGTGGAAAAAGCAGGAATATATCATAGAAACCAAAGGACAATTTCCCAAGAAAGTTTGCGTCGCTTTATGGAGTGAAAAAGTTGACCAGTTCCAATTAGCGATCAACGAACAGGTGAAGCTTTTCATAGAGCTCGAAAGCCGAGAATTCAACAACCGGTGGTACACAGATGTGCGGGTCTGGAAAGCGGAGAAGCTTGGCGCATCATCTGACAGTTATCCACCACAGCCGGATATTCTTCCGCCATCTGCTTCCGAGGCCCCGGGTGATGGCGATCTGCCATTTTAAGAGAAATTACTTTTTATACATGTCGGGCAAGTCACGCTCAAATAGCGTAGCCGGATCATTGTAAAACTTAACGAAATCCGTCGAGCTGGAATGTCCCGGATAGGGCGCATAGTGGTGTTTGATGTTCCCATTCCTCCATACTAACACCCAGGCGATGCGTCGGCCTGTGGCGTCAGATTGAATTCCGCCAAGCAGCACATTTGTAAACCAGTCATCGATCGGAATGCCTTCCAAACCTGTTTCTGACAATGCGGCAACTTTTCCACGGGCTTCAGCGAGCGAAACAATGGTTTTTAACCGATACTGGAGCTTAGCACGTTCATCGACCGACTTGATGCTGTGATAGTCATCATATGCAAGAATATCTACAAAATCATCACCTGGATAAAATTCCAAGTATTGAGCTTCGCTGGAAAACTGGTCTGTACTGTAGGCCCAAAGGAGATTGTGAACCTGTTTTTCATCGCGAAGATAGCGCACAGTAAATTGCCACAATTTCACGTATTCTTCACTGGTGCAATTCCCCTTGCCCCACCAAAACCAATTTCCGGTATGTTCGTGGAACGGCCGAAATATGATCGGTACAAGTTCACCTTTTGTACTTTTCAAGCTTAGGAAGAAATCGGCAACCAGATCAAGTTGTTCCACATAAAACGTATGTTTAGGGCCGCCTGGCAATATTGCTGTCACGGCGGGAGTCTTATCCCACGAATTGCCCCCCGTCATGGGATTATCAGCATGCCAGCTAATGGTATGGATACCGCCGCGTTCATAACCCTCAATAATCCATCGCCTCATGTTATCGAAATTTACAGAATCAATATTTTCAGGCTGCCCTAGTCGGCTGATATCCCAGCCATAAACCCCCGGGAAATCGCCACAGACTTCTTTGACATCTGACCTGCCAGGTTCGGCCTTCCAGTTTACACCATAGGCAAGATCGTCCTGATGGCCAAAAATGATGCCTTTTTTTGGGATCTCGCGAAGGTTAAAAAACAGCGCTTTTGTCTGTTTTGTAGCATTCTGGTCAACGAGTTTTGGCTGAGCAAAAACAACGCCTGAAGCAAGGCATAAAATTATGGGAAGGCTAAAACTATAACGGGTATTCATGATATGGAGAAATAGTAGTTTTCCACAATTTACCATGAATATGTATTCTGGTGCAAGGGATAAGGAGAATATCTGATGAGAGGGTTTAGTATGAATGTGGCCGGTATGGCGACTTAAATGATGAGCGCCTGGTCGCAGATTTTATTGACGAGAATACTGACATTGTCACGGTTCCATTCGTACTCCTGCGGATTCCCATTGACAACAACCACGAGTGATTTGAATTCAAATGAATGGTTTACGAGTAAACCGGCGAAATACCGCATCACTCGGGTTTTATACTCCAGGTCATTGATCCTTTTAATGTCGATTACACAGTGCACGGCACTATCCGGATAATTAGTAAAGGTTAGAATTACTGCATTATTTTGATCTCCAAACTGAACGGAGACTTTGTCGCTATTTAGCTCAAGGCTTTCCAGTGTGCCGGTATCAGCTAAGGAAAATATGCTGAGCAATAGGCAAATTATTATTGTGATTGATCTTTTCATGGTATTTTGGTTATTCTTTCTAATGGTCGAATAATATGCCAAAACTTCTAAATACCTGATGCACTTATATTTCCGATTAAACAACTTTTAAAAACTGAACGGTGACGGACAAATGACTGTCAGTAATCGTTCAAAAACCAGCAGCATTTATAAATTATACCATCGTGCGTCCGGTTGTAACCATTGAGCAACTTCTACTACAAATTTTCACAGTAACTTTTATTGGGCTTTCAGAGGCTTTTTGGTGTATATGGTGAGATAATCAATCGTTGATGTGGTTAACCACGGAATAGTTGATGCTTATTTCAGAAATGTGCAGAAGATTCTGGCACTCACGGGAAATCAGTAACAACGTTTTTGATGTATGAAATGACGAAAGAATAAGGTTTAATCGCTGAAATCCATGTAACTAGCACGCCGATTGTCTTTCGTTTTTTTTGATGATAAGAATGTTATGAGTATGGCCGGATCATGATATTTAACCCTAATTTTGACACTATGAATGATACCTCACTGACTATAGAATTAAAAAAAGGAAAGGAGCAATCCATCCTGCGCAAGCACCCATGGATTTTCTCCGGTGCTATCCAACAATACAACCCGGATTTGACTAACGGCTGCTGGGTCAAAATCGTAAGTGCTGATAGTCAAACCTTGGGTTTTGGACATTATCAGAAAGGCAGTATTACTGTGAGGATGCTGACATTTGGAGATTCAATTCCTGACAAAAACTTTTATATCCAGAAAGTCCAGGCTGCACTAGATCTGCGCCAAGGTGCTTCGATCATTTCACTAAAAACCAATTCCTGGCGACTGATACACGGTGAAGGTGATGGACTTCCCGGATTAATTGTCGATGTATATAACGATGCAGCGATCATTCAGGCACATTCCCATGGTATGCACCAGGACAGGCATGCAATTGCTAAAGCTATTCTGGGTGTATTTGGAAAAAAGATCCATACCATTTACTATAAAAGCCAGGGTACACTGGATCACGCAGACAATGAATATCTCCATGGCAATACGGCAGTGCCGCAGACTATACTTGAACATGGTCACAAATTTCTGGTTGACTGGGAGGCGGGTCAAAAAACTGGCTTTTTTCTAGACCAACGCGAGAGCAGGAAATTGGTCGGCGAACTGGCAAAGGGTCGAACTGTATTAAACACATTTTGCTATACCGGAGGATTCTCGGTTTATGCACTTCATGGCAAGGCGAAGTTGGTCCATTCGGTCGATGCTTCTGATAAGGCTATCGTTATGGCGAAATTGAACATTGAGCTTAATGGGTTTAGTACCGAAGAAAATCCATGTTTTGTGGCAGATACTTTTGAATTCCTTAAAAACAAAGCGGGTATTTATGACCTCATCATTCTGGATCCCCCCGCCTTTGCAAAGCATAAAGACGCCCGCCATCAGGCAATGAAGGGTTATCAGCGGCTCAACGCAGAAGCCATGCGAGCCATAAAGCCGAGCGGTATCATTTTTAC
This sequence comes from Cyclobacteriaceae bacterium, assembly GCA_041750735.1. Lineage (GTDB taxonomy): Bacteria > Bacteroidota > Bacteroidia > Cytophagales > Cyclobacteriaceae > JAAUQL01. Next base: position 708 of record JBGSYX010000598.1, on the reverse strand, counting down.
TTTTTCCTGTTCGCAGGTAGTGGATAAACAGCTGTTTTATGATACCGTTGTATCCTCCGCTATTCAGGCAGGCCGCAACATTAAGGTATTGCAATTGCTTGGACAGCCAGCAGATCACCCGGTCTCCATCTATCACCCCGAAGGTGAATACCTGAAGGGGCTGGTACTTTACGTAGAATAGTTCTAATTACAGGGTTAAGACAGATTGGTCTTACTGTTTGACAGTAATCCATAATTCCATTTAGCCCAGTCAGTTTCTGTCTGGAAATGTGGTAGACTTAGAGTTTAATACAGAGTACCTATTTATCTATTCATCCAAAGTAAGTCACATTCGTACGTATTATTAATTTTTGAAAAACGCCAAATTTTCAATTTAAGGCCCATTATCCGTTTGTAATCGGCTACAAACGTATGTTACCCGCAAGTAAGCGTTAAGCCTACAACATATGTTATTAGCACCTGTTTACTTTGGCTCAACGAATTTCAAAAACACATTCAATTATTCTTAACCTTAAAAATTACTATTATGAACACGCTCAGAAACAAAGTGCAACTCATTGGAAACCTTGGCGCAGACCCGGAAGTGAAAGTATTTGACTCAGGTAAAAAGAAAGTCCGTCTCACGCTCGCTACCTCTGAAAATTATAAAGGCACGAACGGTGAAAAAGTAGCAGAGACCCAGTGGCATAACCTGAACTATGGGGTAAG